>JBEKQE010000089.1:0-19677 GCA_049520035.1 Syntrophobacteraceae bacterium
CACCGGCGTGCCGAAAGCCGCAAGATCATCGAGGATGGCTTTACCTTCGTTGGTGGAAAGCTCCCCGGAGAACTCCTCGTCTTTTGCATGCGCGTAGCAATGGACGCACTTGAGATTGCACCGCCGGGTGACATTCCAGACAACGACGGGCGTCTTATCTGAAGAGAACTGGAGGAGATGGGAAGGCAGCTTGCCGCTGTGGCGCCCATAACGCAAGGCATCCGAGGGTTCGACGGTGCCGCAGTAAAGTTTTGATATGCCTATCATGCAGACTCCGGCCCATATCCGACCGATTCGTAATCGGAAGGCAAAAATATCGATATAAACCGCCATCAGAGCTGCCGATGTTTAACTCTTAACGGCGCCAAAGTCCAGCAAAGCCGAGTGGATTTCGACATTTTCGATGGATTTGGGGCGCAAGCGCGGGCATGGCAGAATAACGGGGAACCGTAGCGGCGGTATCGCGGCCTTCCACAGCCTATCGCTCTTTGGTAAATTCACCGGGTGTCAGGGGGTATTGCTTGTAGCTTTCACGGATTAGTTCATCAAGGTAACCCTGATGGTCAACTACGGCCTCTCTGGGCATAATGAACTGAGTCTTTCCGCTTCGATCGGCTATCAGTCTGAATCCGTAATCATAGTCGACCGAGATTCTATGACATACGGCAGTTGCACTTTCATCCCGATCGAGCGCCTGCTGGATGATCTCATTGATTGCCTGCTCGTTGAAATGAATCTTGAACCCGTGTTTTTGATAGAAATCGGATTCAAAGCTCCTCGCCTGGTTGTATAGCGACAGGAGTTCCTTAAAGACGGCTTCCGCCGGGATTCCGGTGTTGACGTGATGGTTTATCACCAAATTGGTCCTGTCCGGAGTGAAAACCAGCGGATAATTATCGGCGAAATTTTTTCTTATCCTGAGGACCTTGTCCCGGACAGCGGTTTTTTCTTCATCAATGAGCTTCTGATGAGTTTGGAAGTTCCCAGCCCTCTCGTGGTCTTTGAGCAGGAGATCCAGCTCCTCTTCGGAGTCCTTGACGATATTTGCGGTAACGGCAAGATGTCGGATCGCCGAGGAGGGGAGCTTTTTTTCAAAGGGCAAAATTACCTTTTCAAGCACGCTGACCAGACCACGCGCGCCGGTTTTCTCCAGGTAGGCCCTTTCGGCAAGGATGCCCAGTGCTTCATCCTCGAACCTGATATCAATTCCGTAGCTCCGGAAGTCTTCCTTTTTGCCGTTGATGATGGGATTATTGGGATTCTTCAGAATCTGGAGCAAGTCCTCCACTTCAAGCGGTTCGAGGACTGCAACCACAGGGAGCCGGCCCACGAATTCGCTCTCGAACCCGAATTGAATCAGGTCCTCTGCCTTGACGTACTTGAGATATCGAGTATCGTTTTCACGGCTGTGGAGCTGGGCGCCAAAGCCGATCTCCTGCTTCTGGAGCCGTTTTTTGACTATCTCGGCAAGACCGTTGAAAGCACCGCTCATGATAAAGAGTATATTTCTCGTATTAACAGTGCGCTTTTCGCGTTTTCCCGTTTTTCGGTACTGCTCGATTGCCTGCATCTGGGAGACCGGATCGTGAGGCACCTTGAGGTCCACTTCGGTTTCTTCCATAGGCTTGAGAAGCGCCCTCTGCACTCCTGTCCGGGAAACGTCCGGGCCAATGAGGTGCTGAGAGGATGCGATCTTGTCGATCTCATCGATGTAGATAATTCCATGCTCGGCGAGTTCAATGTCCTCATCGGCCTGAATCACCAACTCCCGGATGAGGTCCTCGACATCCCCGCCCACATAGCCGGTTTCACTGAACTTGGTGGCGTCACCCTTTACGAAGGGTACCCCGAGCTTCTGGGCGACCAGCTTGACCAGATAGGTCTTGCCTACACCGGTTGGACCGATCAGGAGGATATTGTTCTTTATCCTGCCCACCATCGGTTCGCTTCCGAACCTGGCGAGGCTCTGCAGGTATCTTATCCGGTTGTAATGGGTGCAAATTTTTGTGGCCAGGATGGCCTTGGGCTCGTCCTGCCGGATGACGTACTGATTCAGGTAAAACTCAAGTTCGTCCGGTTTCATGTCGAACCGTATGTTCTTCACCCCACCCGGTTTCTTTTCGCTCTCGATGGGTTCATGAGAAGGCTCGGAGGCCATCATCGGTGCAATAACCTTGATTCGATAACCATATTTTTTTGAAAGATAGTCACTAAGCTCTTTTTGGAGCGTTTCCTGATCGGGGAAATTTGGAGGTTCGTCATGCATCGAGATACCTTTCGCACCCAGGGCAAATCCGCAGTCTCTGTATAAGATACAAAATTAATTATAAATTCTATCTACCTTCCCGGCAATGATGCGATTCGCAAAAAGGTCCCTGAATCGCTGTGCCTGCAAACTCCAACTTATTAGGTCGGACTTTTATTATATCCTGCACGGCAGCCCAAAAAAACGGGAGGCTCGAGCCTCCCAGACAAAAATGAATTTGGGATCAGGACGGTAATTTTAGTCCCAGCCCAGAATTTCCTCGTCATAGAGCTTTTCGAGCTTGCGTTTGTGCTTTTCTTCTTCATTTGCAAGCACTTGGAAAAGTTTGGAAGCTTTTTCGCTCATACATTTGTTTTTCCAGCCGGAATAGAAGGCCAGGGCTTTTTCTTCTTTCTTCATTGCGAGAATGAGGGCGTCCTGGTAAGTGATCTTGTCGGAAAAAGTCACTTCCACCAGGTAGTCGCTGATCTTCAGGTTTTCAACCTCCCGGAGCTCTATCTTATCGAGGTTCAGCGAGTCCAGCTTCCTGAGCATATCCCTGTGGCTCTGTTCTTCGGTGACCATTTCGTTGAAGAACTCTTTTATTCCCGGATTCTTTGCGCGTTCGGCGCATTTCCGGTAAAATTCCATCGCTTTTTCTTCCTTTTCAATGGCAAAATCGACCACATCACTGACGGAGTGGCAGGTAAGGGTGCTCATTAGTGTCCTCCTGGTAATCTGGTTCATACTTAATTCGGTTTTAGACAAACTTACTCGAACAGAGGAACGTGAGAAAAGCTCGAGACCTCGACAATCCCCAGGTCGGTCAGTTTTAGCTCCGGTATGACCGGAAGCGACAGAAAAGAGAGGGCCATAAACGGATTGTCGAGTTTAGCCCCCCAATCTCTTACAAGCGCTTTGAGCATCCTGAGCCTGCCGGATACTTCAGAAGCAGGCAATTCGGACATAAGCCCGGCGATTGGAAGCGGCAGAATCTCGATCAGGCCGTCCGAGGCGGCTGCCAAACCTCCGCCTGTTTGCCTCAACGCGGAAACCGCAGCGGTAATATCAGCATCCGAGACGCCCGCGGCGATCAAGTTATGCGAATCGTGGGCAACGGAAGCGGCGATAGCTCCTTTTTTCAACCCCAAGCCGTGGACAAATCCGACCGATGGATCCCTGCCCGGCACGTATCGATTATAGACTGTCACTTTGAGCAAATCGCGTTCGAGGTCGCAAACAACGTAGCCGTTTTCGATTTTCGGGTCCATGAGAAGTTTGCGTGTAAAAAGCGTTGCCTCAAGTATGCCTATTACCCGCAATTTACCGGCCCTGGCTGGGACGAGCAATTGTTCCGGGCTTATCCTGTCGATACACATGGGGCTACCTGGCAGGGGTGGCATTGGCCGGCAGACAGGATCGGCGAGCAATTCGCCTTCGCGCGCAATTTCGATTCCACGCTTAAAGACCCGCACGGGATTCCAGGGATCAATGGTCGGACTGATGCTGAAATCGGCAAAGAATCCGGGCGCAAGCGCTCCGCGCCTTCGGAGGCGGAAATAGTTTGCGGGGGTCCATGAAGCCAGGGTGATGGCACGCACGGGGTCCATTCCCAGGGTCATTGCCGCATTGACTATGGCGTTCATGTGGCCTTTATCGATGAGGTCATCGGGGTGCAGGTCGTCGGATACGAACATGCAACGGGGCCAGGTGGAGTCATTTACGATTCCGATGAGCTTGTCCAGATCTTTGGACTGGCTTCCCTGGCGAATCATGACCGCCATTCCGCGTGCGAGCTTTTCGGCTGCTTCCTCGAAGGCCGCACATTCATGGTCGGAGCCAATTCCAGCAGCCATGTAAGCGTTCAGGTCGCGGCCTGAAAGCCTTGGACAATGACCGTCTATGACCAGGTCCTGAAAAAGCAGAAGCTTGTCGGTAACCTCGGGATCGGCGCCGATCACACCCGGAAAGTTCATCATTTCCGCCAGTCCGAGCAGGTTTTGGTCAGGGAGCAGAGACTGGAGATCCACCGCCCTCAAGGTGGCGCCGGAGGTCTCGAGAGGGGAAGCAGGAACGCAGCTCGGCAGATTGAGAAAGATATCCAGGGGGAGATTTCGCGCGCATTCAAGGAAATACCTGATCCCGTCCAGACCGAGCACATTGGCGATTTCGTGCGGGTCCGCCACCACAGCGCTCGTACCCCACGGGAGCACTGCGGCGCAAAAATTGGCCGGACTTAGAAGAGAGCTTTCAATGTGAACGTGTCCGTCTATGAAACCCGGGCTTAAATACATACCATCTGCCTGGAGGGTTTCCTTGCCTTCGTAGCGGCCCCAACCGGCAATGAAGCCATCATGAATCGCCAGGTCTGCGGTCTCGATTCCCCCGGAAAAAACATTTACCAGCCGGCTTCCCTTTATGCAAAGGTCGGCCGGCCTCTGCCCTCTTGCAACTTCGATCAAACCTTTCAAACGCGCCGTATCCATCTTCATGGCCGCTCCAAGATGAGAGCTCACCTGAAATTTATTTCCGCCACGACAGCATTATTTAGATCTTTACATGAACCGGTGAAAAGAGGTCCGAGCCGCCGGACTCTGCCAAATGGAGGCCGGTCGGGACTGATCGGAATATTACATTTTGTACTTGCTGAAATCGAGGGGATCAAGCTTTTCCAGCATTTCGGCCCACTGCTCTTTGTTTTTTTCATCAAAGGCGGGCTTGGCCTCATCGGACTTTAGATATTTGGTTATTACTTCATCCTTGACAAAGATGGGGGCATTTGTCCGCAGTGCGATTGCAATGGCGTCGCTTGGGCGCGAGTCGATCGAACTGAGCTGTTCGCCATTTCGGATGTGGATTAGGGCGTAGTATGTATTGTTCTTCAGCTCGCAGACCTCAATGCGTTCCACTTTGACTTTGAGGTGGTCGAAAAAAGTCCGGATCAGGTCATGAGTCATGGGCCGCGGGAACTGGATGTTTTCCAGTTCGGTGGCGATTGCCGTAGCCTCGAGCAGGCCTATCCAGATTGGAAGGGTTGTTTCGTCGGCAATGTCTTTGAGTACCAGGATCGGCGTGTTCGAGTGAGGGTCCATTACGAGCCCGGTTACTTTCATCTGCTTGAACATGCTTTCCTCCAACCATATGCCTCGGTGTCCTCCGGGCTCGATTCGGTAGAGTAGATAGGTTTAGAGATTTCCTTCAGGCCAGGCCTTCGGCCACACTATAACCCCAAACAATGCGCGAAGCAAGACGAAGCAAGCAAAAGAGAGATCATGTCCTCTTCGCGCATTATGTCGGGATGATATCTCCTTTCAGGGG
Source organism: Syntrophobacteraceae bacterium (assembly GCA_049520035.1). Lineage (GTDB taxonomy): Bacteria > Desulfobacterota > Syntrophobacteria > Syntrophobacterales > Syntrophobacteraceae > SbD1. The sequence goes on from JBEKQE010000089.1 coordinate 5,564, forward strand.
ATGATATCTCCTTTCAGGGAATGAGAATATGCAAAGGCAATTTTCACGCCAACAATTTGCCCTATCGACGATAAAGGCGCTTGGAAATTGACTATTCTGTTTTGAGTAGTGCGTCCGGTCATCTGTCCGTTGGATGCTCTGCTTGGCCCTTCAACCAGCACAAGCCGCATCGAGCCGACCTCGGCAAGGTTTTTGCCCAGAGTAATATCGGCCTGACAGCTCTGGAGTTCGAGCAACCGGCGCGCAGCAACCTCAGGGTCCACCTTGTCGGGAAATGTGGCCGCCCGGGTGTTCGGGCGGTCCGAATAGCGAAAAGAAAAAAGATTGTCGAACCGGACCTCGTCGAGCAGTTGCATTGTTTTTTTGAAGTCCTCTTCCGTCTCGCCGGGAAAGCCGACGATAACATCGGAGGTAAGCGCAATTTCAGGACAAATCCGGCGAAGCCGCCTGATTTTTTCCATGTAGCCTGCGACCGTGCAGCCTCTGTTCATACGGGCCAGAACTCGGTCCGAGCCGGCCTGCACGGGCAGGTGAAGGTGTTTGCAGAGCGAATCTACTTCGGCGAAACAGCGCATCAGTTCATCTGTGAGGTCCCTGGGGTGGGATGTCGTGAACCGGATGCGCGCAATTGCGGTCTCCGTTGCGATGCGCCGCAGAAGATCGACGAAGGTGACGTTTTCGCCGAGCCCCCTGCCGTATGAATTAACGTTCTGACCAAGCAGAAGGACCTCGCGGACGCCGGACTTATCCAGGAGCCTGATCTCTTCCAGGATTTCATCGGCCAGCCTGCTGCGTTCCGGACCCCGCACGTAGGGGACTATGCAGTACGCGCAATAATTGTTGCAGCCCTGCATTATTGTAACCGGGGCCGTTACGCCCGCCTGCGGCAGAATTTTGAGGCCATCGAGCTCAGGGAAGCCACTTTCTTCGTCGGGCAGGCAGGCAAGCCTGCCGCCGCTTTCCAGCACCCGTTGCAGCATCTGCCCAACGGAATTCACCGCCCTTGTGCCAATAACCATATCAAGGTGGTCGAACCTGTCGAGCAGCTTTTCGCCGAGTTGTTGGGCCACGCAGCCCCCGGCTATGATCTTGAGGTGCGGTTTTGTGTCTTTGAGACGGCGCAGGCTTCCCAGAAAAGAGTGGACCTTGTGTTCTGCCTTCCCGCGCACCGAACAGGTGTTGAGAAAGATAACATCAGCCTGACCTATATCATTGACAGGCAAGTACCCCAGGTTGGCGAGCAGCCGCTGGACTCGCAGCGAATCATATTCGTTCATTTGGCAGCCGAACGTGCGGACGTATAGGCCGCGCGGACCGGCGGAATGCAGAAGTGGTTCAGGCATTGCATTGATCTCAGACGAGATGGTGAAACGGCCCCGTATCACCCCCTGTCACAGCGGCTACGCATTAGCCGTCTCCGGTGACCCTGTGTCAAGTTCTTTGGCCCCGAGGCGTTCAATCAGCGTGTGCATGATCTGAAGAGCCGATTCCGGGTAATCTCTGATTATAATATCCAGGTCCTCGGCGCCGAATTTCTCTACGACGCTCTGGCCGATACTCCTTACGCAGGCGTGAGAGCGGGAAATGAGACGGCCAAAAAACTCACCGGGTTTGTAAATACGTGTGACTGCCTGCCCGCCCATGGTTACCTGCAGTCCGCCCTGGGTCGATATAAGGCGGTAAAGCTCAATCCCGCCTTTCATTTCCTCCAATATTACCTCGCCGTCTTCATAAAAACGGATGCGCTCATTGTCTTCCGGGAAAAGTTGGGAGGGATCCAGCAGATTTAACGTTGTTTCGGTGAGCTGACGCGCGGTGGAAACGAGCACATTCTGAATCATCCGGGGGCCTTCATAGACAAAGTGGTCAAGGGTTTCAAGCCCATACCTGGCTATCCTGCATGTTTGTACCGCGTGCGCCGAGTAATGGGACGGCTGCTTTGATAAGAGGCCCTCCAAGCCAAAGATATCCAGCTCGCCCAGCGTCCTGATCCTCTTTCCATTCTTGCTCAGCATCACCCGCCCGCTCAGGACTATAAAAAAGAAGGGGGTTTCCTGTCCCTGTAGCATTATCGTGCGGCCTTTTTGGAAAACCGCTACTTCTATGGCCTGCGCCGGGCTTTTTTTAATTTTTGTCTTCTGCACATTCAACTCATTTCTGCGTGGTTCACGGCAAAAGTTTCTCGCGCCGGGAGCGCATGAGCCCGCATGGCCGGTTGGAGAAAAAGCGACTGACGCCGCAATGTAACTTGCGGCGGGTGCTCACGCGAACTCATATCTTCAAATCATCCGGCCGGGCGGCGGGAAAAACTACTACCCATTAAACGGCGAATCATTGCACCGGCATAAAAACTTTTAACCAATATAGAACTTCATAGCAAGGAAATTGAGGCTGCGTATTAACTTGTCTCAGAGCGCCCCGCGAAGGCGCGGGATACTGTTCGCTTTACCCCGGCATCCGCATCCTCTTACCATAAACGGCCTGTAAAGAGGCAAGCCTGTCCAAGATCGCCAAAACCTGCACATGCAGCCCGCCGGGCATCGATGCCATAATCCGGCCATTCAATTTACCTGCTTCAGCCGGAATGATTCCTTCCCGATCGAGCGGATCACCGGTAACAAGTGAACACGGAACGTTGAATAAGGTATTAGTCGGGGTCATGACCACTTTCGCCGGCGCAATCGCTTCTTTCAAGGCCATGGGCTCTTTAGCCTTCAAGATGCCCATAGAGCTTTTCGCCAGCCCTCGTCGAGGTAAGACCACACACCGTGTGCGGGAGATCCGCCTGCACGGTTCGGAGGGAGGGGCGGTGCAATCCAATGTATCGTTCCTACCCCTATCCATTGGGAGATGAAAGAATCTTCTTAATGCGTTTGACCAGAGTTAACTGTAAGCCGGTGATTTAATTTCTGGATAGTGCCAGAAAAGGTTCTCCGTGTCTCCTGTAGTATTGCGTTTGCAAAAGTCTCCTCAACGGGTTGTAATTGAATCGTTATTGTGACGTGCCGCCTGGAAGGGTGCGCATGTTCCAAATCAACCTGCCAGAGGATGTATGATGAATACGGTAGAGACCTTCGAAGAAGTAATCGAATTTATTGCTGCCGGAACAAGCCCTGGAGGCGTTATTGCCTTTCGCCCTTCTGAGGCGGCAAGGAGGCGCTTTGCGGATCTGCTCCAAAGGGAAAGGACCTCTGGTCTTTCTCCGGATGAGAAATTGGAATTGGACCACTATATGCCATTGGAACACCTGATGAGGCTCGCCAAGGCACGCGCCTACCTTTATCTCAGCAATGAGTAACACTATCAGCGAATCCCTACGCCGGTTGGTCTCTGCTCGTTCCAGTCGATCTCGAAGAGTTCCCTGGGGCTTTTCGTTAGAACTTCATTACCCCCTTGCGCAATCAGGATCATGTCCTCGAGTTTGACCACTCCCAGGCCGGCCTCCATCATGTGAATATCCAGCGCGATGACACAGTTGCAGGGTATTTGGGTATGATCATACTCGGAAATGATCGGAGGCTCATTCAACTCCAACCCGATTCCATGACCGATGAGGCGGGACCTTTTACCTTGCCCGAAACTTAGAAAATGATCCATTCTCCCTACATCTGCGGACTTTTCGACGGCCATTCGGTAAACCTCGCTGCATTTCATGCCAGGTCTTACCTGACTGATCACATAGTCAGCGATCGCTCTGAGGTCGGCATGGAGCGACCGGATACCCTCGTGAGCCTCGCCAATGCAGTAGGTCCTCGTCTGATCGGCATGATATCCGTCGACCAGTGTCGGAATATCCACTATTATCGGATCGCCCCTCGAGATCTTTCTTCTGGAAGGCCCGGCTGGAACGGACGGACTCAACCCCACCCCGGTGATCGTGTAGACAACGCCACTGATCTTGAAGAGATTAGAACCGGATGAAAGCGGCCCTCGGCTCATGAAGAAATCCGGTTGCCTGATGAAGAAGATCCCCTCGTGTTCTGCCAGTCTGTGAGCGTTCTCGACGGCAGCAGCCAGTTCCAGCTCGGTCATGCCTTCTCTTAGTGTGGATAGTACAGCCTCGTGTCCTTTATGGATCACGTCGCAGGCCCTTTTGATTCTAACGATCTCCGAATGATCCTTGGTTTTTCTCTGGTTCTGGATAGTTGGCGAAATATTCACGAACTCATAACCGGAAAAAATCTTCTCGAAATTATGGAACTGCTCGACGGTAATGATGTCCAGCTCGGTTCCGATCCGGTTGTTCGTTCCACTGACTTTTGAGAAGAAATCCTTGCAAATCCTCTCCAGAGATCGTTCTTCTCTCACCTTCTCTTTGCCGATAAATACCTCATCGATGGCGAAGTCAAACCCGCTCCTTATAAATAAGAAGTAATCGTCGGGAAAGACTGCCAGGTATGACGGCTGTGCCGTACCGGTGTAGTAGAGGACATCCCTCGAATACACCAATAGGATACCGATCAATTCCAAATCATATAGCTTGGCCATCAATTCTTTTAGACGATTTTGAGGCTCCATCGCCGGTCTCCTTCGGATGTTTTTGTGTCCGTCAAGGACAATTGGGTCGTCTCCTATTCCAATATGATCCTGCCAGCTTATAACATGAAGAGGGACGTTGGTTTTTGGGGGTTGGAAATGGTTGGAAATGTTAACGGGTCTGAAGAGTTAGTCAAATCTGCTCGTTATTACCGGCCCCGGTTAACAAACTTCCGAGATGGGTGAGCTTTTCTCAAGAAACAGGTTTAACCTTTTTTTGCCAGAATCGTAAAATTTTAAGGGCCTTATCTTCGGGAATAGAATGCAGACCCCTCTCGTAGTTGGATAGAGTCTGGCGAGATATTCCCAAAGCCTTGGCCAATTCGGCCTGATGGACGGCATGATCTGTTCTGAATCGTTTAATCAAGGGTTGGTTTGCTCTCAAGTCCTTAACAGTCTCCGGAATTATCTCGGACCTTGTCTGTTCCGCAAATATTCCTTTAATGGCAGCCTTCTTTGCCAAGGATTTCAGTCTCCCTGCCCCGGTTGACGGTCTGATTTGCCATAGATCTTCTGAGAGCTTCACCATTAAAGGTGTCTCGAGCCAGTCGACGAAGTATCCCCTGGTGCGCGTCGGCGGTTCGAGAGCAGGCATATTTACCAGTACGCCAAGATCTTGAAGGCGTTGATGAGATGCTATGAAAGCATCAACCGTTTGTCCGGGATTTCGCCAGTTTACTTCCTCCCCACAAAAATCCATTATGGTCCTTGGTGTCGCTCGAGGCAGAAGGCCTTTTTTCCCGGCTACGGTACCGACCATGATCCAATACGTTCCGAGCTTTTTTGTAAAGGCGTCATGATAGGGACTCAGTCGGAGCAGATATCTGCTGTAATAACCAATCCAAAACAATCCTTCCGGGTCAAGGAAATGAGACAATGCCTGGCCACACCGGAATCGGAATGCTGTCCAGGTGTTCCCCCTGATTTTATATTCAATGTCCAGTATATCCAAAAGCCTGTCCGGACGCTCCCTGCCGAATATTACCTCGCCGCCGGTCTTATAATCCCTCCAACCCATAGTGAGCCGGAGATCAGCCAATCGCAAGACTTCGGCCTTGAAGTCTTCGTAAAGTTTCTGGGAACTGCCATGTCGGATGCGCACCCCGCGCAATTTGGCGATATCCTCCATGCTAATCCTGGCTATTTCTTTCCTCGGATCATCCAGCGCCACAATGCGTGACATCAAGATCAGGAAAATGTCCGCTGTTTCCACAGACAGGTTACGCACCAGGTATCTGAGGCTTCCAGAATGGATGAAGTGCAGACGGGGTGTATAATATATGGCAATAGAAGGATGGAAGCGGCTCGTAAAATCAGGCGGCGGTACGCAGAAAAAGGTTATATGTCCCGATCTGGTCTCATATTTGTATAAAGGACGACCATACGAATCCGACATCCATCGGCTCTTGGAGCCGCCTGCGTAGATGGCGCGAAGAGCAGCGTGGATCACGGGACTTACCGGTACGGGCAGTTTTTTCCTCTCATGGGCGGGAAATCTGCTCCTCATATCATCATTTTTCGCCCGAGGGAGGCAATGCGGGTGATCCTCAAGCTTACTGCTCATCATACGCACTTTTGATAGAGCGTTGCCAAGAGCATGCCGGACACAGCCTATTATCCCATGCCTGGATCGAAAACGCAAAACAGACCGAATGCCGTTGAAAGAATTGTAACGCGAGAAATGAAAGCCATGATGTTATTCGGGATTCGGCGCGGGCCGGGGCAGTGGCCCACCCATCAGAGTGTTCGTCTGGCGGATACTCGGAAATTCAGTAACCACGGGAAAGATACTCCATCATAGACCATCGGGCGCTGATGGATTTGCTGGGAATACCTTCCATCGCGGCCCTGCGGTGGTCGCATAAAGACTGGGTGGAGGAAGCTCTTGCCAGGGCCGCGCAGGTCCGGGAAGGCAAGTGGACAGAGACCGTTCAGCTCCTGCGGCAGACATGGTAGTTGGGGTAAGTGCCAGGCTCCTTGGCAAGAGGGATTTCACCAACGTAGTCGCAGGTAAAGTCGCCGATGCCTGCGGCGGCAAGAGCTGCAAAGGCTTGGCTGGCATATACCTGACCCGACGGTGTAATGGGTTCGATCCGTACGGTGCGAATGGCATGCAGGCCGGTGGCGGAGCTCTGCCCTGTGACATGGTCTGTCCGGGTGAAAACGGGACCGGCGTACAACGCGATGCGGAGGTTCGGTTCCACGTTTGATTCCTTGTCTGCCCATGGTGCGCCGCAAAGCCGATTCAGTAGATCGAGAGCAAATCCGCCTGCAATGTCCCGCTCCCGCGACCAGCAATAGACCGGGAGCCAGCTCATCGCAACCAGGGCCGTATTTACTCCTGCCTCGGTGAGGTCTCGGCCCAAAAAAGGCTTCCCAGCAGTATGGCCAGACTTGTGGACCGGAAAGCGGCGTCCAGCGAAAGAGGCAGGGGCTGTTCCGAAAGGCGCTGGAGCGTTCGGACCAGGGTCGCCATGGCAACAATTGCGAAACGATAGACTATCACCTGAGCGGCATGAACGCAGAATATGCGAAGCGGCGCGTGAATCAGAGCCCAGAAAGGCGGATAGACGAAATCGAGGCCCCCTTCGTAGATAAAAACACCTTCGGCGAATCTTCTGCCAAGCTCAAAGTGGAGTGGAAAATCACTCTCGGCTTTAGGATTATCTGGACACGGACCAATTCCACTCATAAAAACCTATGGCATGGAGATAACTCCCGTGTTCGCTGTTCCAGGGATTCTCGTGGCAATATTGCTTTGGTTCACCGCGCCTCGAATTTCAGCAATGGAAAAGACAGATTCTGGCCCTCTAATGCCTGTTTTGCATACGTCCTGGTTTGAACTTGTCAAAGTTATACTGATCGTGGCCTGCCGTTCACTAACTTATTTCGGGCTGATCGCATTTTTGCCGCTCTATTTGCAAACACAAAATATTTCCATTGCAGACAGCAATCACTTCCTTTTTATTATGCTCTTTGCGAGCTCACTGCGAAGCTTGGCGCTTTCAAAAATGAATGCTGATCGCGTTTTGGGTTTTGAAGGCTTAAGCAGGAAACCTGCAGCATGAAGCGAGGGTCAAGATACGGGATATGTTTTGTCGCCTGGGGCAGAGGACCGGCGCAGGATGACAGATTTCAGTCTTCTATCCTCGATCAGTTGTTTCGGTGCATTTCCGCTGTATCCATACGAGCTCTTCGTAGTGGTAAAATCATCCTCAGAGCCTGCCCCGGACCCCGGATCAGGTCCGGGACAGGCTCTGATCCGGGGGCTGAAAGAGCATAGCAGAGTCAGGAGACGGACCACCGCCCGGTATTGAGAAGTTTTCTGCCGCCATAGGCTGCTCAGCGCTCTCTGCATTGCCGGCATCCGTCAGGAACTTAAATCCACCTCGCTTAGCTTCAAGGTTTCCCGTTCAGCTTCCAGTATTTGGAGGATATCAGACTCGCATCCGGGGGCAAGTGCTATCGAGACCAGTCCCAGCTTTGAGTCAACAGTGGATACTACTGCCATGCCGGGATACGCTTCAATGATGAATCTGAGGTAGTGAATCTGGCAGGGGTCTATCAGGTAGTTGCGTACGGAGCATTCTTCCGGCAGAATTTGCAAAGTTTTTCTCCTTTTCCTTGAGCCACTTGTATGTTAGCAAATAAAGCTTTAAAAGGAAAACTTCGAGCCGAAAGGTTGGACTGACGCCCATCCGGAAATTCTTCGGTCCCACGCGGCGCGGCGTTGTTCTGTTGCCCTCTGCGGCGAAAGATGACCCAAAATGCCGGAGTAAACCTCTAATGCGAAGATACACCCTAATGTTTTCAGTCTATATTCTTTTTCTTCCGGTTTCAATTTTGACCATTTGGGGGGCTGACCCTGCTGTTGCCGCACAGTCGCGGCCGGCCACTTATTTCAGCAGCGGACAGGCCGTCTATGACCCGCAGGACCAGGCGAAGTGCCAGCAACAGGCGATCCAGGACCTTATGGTCCATGGGCTTACCCAGGCAATAGGCTCATTTCTCAGTCCGGCACAGATGGGAACACAATTTGCCGAGATCCAGAAAAAGGTCCTGGCAAAACCCGCAAAATACATCGACTCTTACCAGGTTTTTTCTGAAGAGCAGACGGGGGGAATGTTCCGCGTGGTCGGGCAGGTTACTGTTTCCATGGGCGCGCTAAAAGAGGACCTGGAGAACTCAGGAATTCTGGCTGCCCAGCAGAAGGCCCTGGCGCAACCGACGCCTTCGCCTGGGATTAGCGCTCCCACCGGAGCAACTGAGAGTGAAAACAAGCATGTTGAAGAGAATGTCGAATCTGCTGAAGAGTCGGATGAATCGCAGACCTCGGGCTCCCACCCTCCGGCTTCTCAGCCCCCGGTAATCGAAGAGGGCGCCGGCAGACCGTCTTACCGCGGAATCTCTGCCACAAAGAGGGAAATCCTGTGGGCAGTTGCGGAGAAATGGGATCAGGAATGGGATCTCCCGACAGAGAGCGACAATGTTAGTTCTCTTTTTGCGCGAAGTCTTGGCAAGGAGATGGACAACTTCTCGATCCTTTTTCCCCAGTCCGGTTCGGTGAAGATGGATCTCTCCGGCAATATCCCCCCCTCTCAGGTGATATCGCTCGCGGAGGGGCTTGGCATACAGGATGTGGTGGTCGGCAAGGTTTGCTACGCCCAGGACCGCAACAGCAAGCAGGTGTTGCTCGACGCCAGTCTGCGTGTGATCAGGATCGGTCAGGGCAAGTCGGAATTTGAACTTCACAAGGCTCAGAGCATGGAGGACCTGTCCAACCAGGAAGGGGCGCTTGAACTGGCCAGGCGAATCGCACCACAATTGAGCAGCCTGCTTGGGGGCGCTCAGGCCGGGCAGGGAGCAGGCGCTTCGACTCCTGGGGAGACATCCTCAGCCCAAGCGGCAAGTACCGGGCCGCTCTCGATCAACGTGCCGTCTGCCCAGTATCCGTACTGGATGGAATTGGAAAGCATTCTGCGCGAACAGTTCAAAAATATGCAGATAGCCGGTCTTCAGATAGGGGCGACGGAAAGCGCCGTGAAGCTCGATGGAGTCAATGGGGAGTATATATTGAAAATGAGTGGGACTCGACTTCCGAGCGGCGCGACGGTCCGGATAGATTCTTATTCAACAGAGGCGCAGACCATGAAAGTATCGTTTTCTCCTCCCGGGGGAGTCCAGGCCGAAACGAGATGACAATACCAAACCTGCTTACGCTCGCACGCATTTTCCTGACGCCTCTGCTTGCCTGGCTTCTGCTGAGAAAATGGATGACGGCGGCCTTTTTTGTTTTTTTTATCGCCGGTTTGACAGATGCTCTTGACGGACTGCTTGCAAGGGTGCTCGATCAAAAAAGCCGACTGGGCTCCTATATAGATCCGGTTGCCGACAAGTTGCTCCTCGTAACGGCGTTTGTTCTGCTGTGGAAGATCGGTGACATACCTTTTTGGCTGATGCTGCTCATTGCAGGCCGGGACCTTTTTATTCTGTGCGGATTTTTCGTCCTGTTCTTTTGTCGGGTGAAATTCGAGATAAAGCCGCTGGCCTCGAGCAAGCTGACTACCCTGTTTCAACTGGGGACGGTTTTCACACTGCTTGGGAGATCGATTCTGGAGCTTTCGGGGTGGATATATTCGGTCTTGTTCGTCACAACGGCCGGTTTTTCAATATTGAGTGGGGGACAGTACCTGTTAAAAGGTTTGTCCCTGCTCAAGCGGCATCGGTCGGGAAATACGGCCCAATGATGTTTTTCTTGACATAATTAGGCCGCGTCGTTATAGATCAAGAGTTTTGTAGGCACGTAGCTCAGTGGGAGAGCGCTACCTTGACGCGGTAGAAGCCGGCGGTTCGAAACCGCCCGTGCCTACCAGGCCTCCCGCGAACGCCCAACGCGCCAGATAGACGTGTCGCGCGGTCGGCCTGCCCGCTATGCGCTCGCACGACGCAGAGTGGTTATTTTTTCTCGGTAGGGTACCATATAAGTCTATCATACGAGCAACGCAGGGAAAATTGTTCTCGGGTTTGCGATTCCTCTAATAGCTCGGCTGGCTGCCTAATTGGATTCGGATCACAGCAGGAAGATAAAATTTCGGCATTGAAGGGTAGCATTTCCATTCGAGGCATCTTTCCAAAATGGTGGGGGTGCCTTTTTTTGTTGCGGGCCTTGGATCGGGAGGCCGGGTTTATACATCAGGAATGAAGTATGCCAAAACAAATTGAGATTACCCTCCCTGGTGGAGGCAAGCAAACAGTGCCCAAAGGGACCGCCGTTTCGGAGATTCTGGGCAAAATGGGGCAGTCCAGCGATGGTTGGATTGCCGCAAAGCTAAATGGTCAATTGGTGGACCTGACCCGCAAGGTTGAAGAGGACGCTGTGCTGGAAGGGGTGGGAACTGATTCGCCGACGGCGCTTGAAATCCTCAGACACAGCGCTGCGCACATAATGGCCCAGGCCGTGAGGTCGATTTTTCCGGAAGCGCTCGTTGCCATCGGCCCCGCAATCGAAAACGGTTTTTACTACGATTTCGATGTGGCGAGGCCGTTCACGCAGGAGGACCTGGAAAAGATCGAAGCCAAGATGAGGGAGATCACTTCACAGGAGCTTCCCTTCTCTCGGCGGGATGTGCCGCGCGAAGAGGCGATAAGTTTCTTTTCCGGGGTTGGCGAAAAATACAAGGTTGAGCTTCTCGAAGGGTTCACCGATCCTGTCTTTTCCTTTTATCAACAGGGTGATTTCATCGACCTTTGCCGTGGTCCTCACGTTCCGCATTCGGGTTTTCTCAAGGCTTTCAAGCTCACAAGCGTGGCGGGGGCCTATTGGCGCGGAGATGAGCGCAACCCGATGCTCCAGCGTATCTACGGGACCGCTTTCTTTGATGCGGAGTCGCTGAAGAAGTATCTCAACTTCCTCGAAGAGGCTCAAAGGCGGGATCACCGGCGGCTGGGAAAGGAACTCGATCTGTTCAGTTTCTCGGAAGAAATCGGTGCGGGGATGGTTATTTACCACCCAAAGGGGGCGCTCATTCGCCACATCCTGGAGACCTTTGAAAAACGCGAGCACCTGCAGCGAGGCTATCAGATAGTGGTCGGGCCGACTCTGCTCAAGACCGAATTGTGGAAAAAGTCCGGGCATTTCGAGCACTACCGCGAAAACATGTATTTCACGGAGATAGATGAACAGTCCTACGGTGTAAAGCCGATGAACTGCCTGTCCCACATGCTGATCTACAAGTCCAAAATCCGCAGCTACCGCGACCTGCCACTCCGCTACTTTGAGCTGGGGACGGTGCACCGGCACGAAAAATCCGGGGTGCTGCACGGGCTGCTTCGGGTCCGGCAGTTTACCCAGGACGATGCTCATATCCTGTGCACGGCCGGCCAGTTGAACGACGAAATCAAAAGCATTATTGATTTTGTTATAGACGTGATGGGGATTTTCGGCTTTGACTTTGAGATGGAAATCAGCACCCGGCCTGAGAACTCCATCGGCACGGATGAAGATTGGGAACGAGCTACCGGCGCTCTGATGAAGGCGCTTGATGAGAAGGGATTCCAGTATAATCTATGCGAAGGGGAGGGCGCTTTCTATGGGCCGAAGATCGACGTCAAGCTCAGAGACGCCCTTGACCGGCGCTGGCAGTGTGCAACAATCCAATGCGATTTCACCCTACCCGAAAGGTTCGATCTGACTTACATTGGGGCCGATGGGGGCAGGCACAGGCCGGTCATGGTGCACAGGGTGATCCTTGGGGCGATAGAGCGTTTCCTGGGAGTTCTCATAGAACATTATGCGGGGGCTTTCCCTATCTGGCTGGCGCCCGTGCAGGCGATGATCGTCACTGTTACCGACTCGCAGCTCGATTTCGCACAGGCGGTCTGCGGGGAACTCCGAAGCCGGGGCGTTCGCGCAGAGGTCGACATGAGAAGCGAGAAACTCGGGTATAAGATCCGGGAGGCCCAGATGCAGAAAGTTCCCTACATGCTTGTTATTGGGGACAAGGAAGTCGAGAAGAAGGCTATGGCGCCCAGGAAACGGGACGGAACTCAAATGAGTCTAATGACCCCGCCTGAGTTTGCCGAACTGGTGGAAAGAGAATGCATCGAGTCCAGCAAGGGACGTGTTGGTTTGGGCATTGTTTGAACAGAGGGCACGGCAATTATATGGAAGAAAAAAATAAACCCTAATCAGAAGGAGAAACGACACTGGAGAAACAGGCCAATGTGAATGAAAAGATTCGAGGTCCGGAAGTCAGGGTGATCGGGCATGACGGCCAGCAGCTTGGGATTATTCCGATCCGAAAGGCCCTGGAGCTGGCCGCGCTGGAGCACCTGGATCTCGTCGAAGTGGCCCCGAACGCCGATCCGCCTGTTTGCAAAATAATGGATTACGGAAAGTTCAAATACCAGCAGAACAAGCGTTCCCAGGAAGCCAAGAAGAAACAGACCGTAATCCAGGTAAAGGAAGTAAAGATTCGCCCGAAGACCGACGAGCACGATCTCCAGGTGAAAATCCGCCACATCAAGCGTTTTCTCACGCAGAAGGACAAGGCTAAGGTGACGATTCTTTTTCGTGGAAGGGAGATCGCCTACTCCGATCAGGGGTTCAAAGTTCTGGAGCGTATAAGGGAAGAACTGAGGGAAGAAGTCGTAATTGAGCAGCAGCCTAAGATGGAAGGCCGTAACCTGATAATGATTCTGGCCCCGAAGTCTTGAAAAATTTGCGGAATCCACCTTAATTTATTGACTCTTGTTCAAGTCCTAAATAAACTAATATTTTTGCCATGACGATTGGGGCCAAAGGCCCAATCGTCGTCCCGGCGCGCTCACTGGCGGGATTGACGCCTGTCGGGAAAATACCCCGTCAGTACGGAATTTTTAATCACCAGGAATCTCAGTCAACGGAGGATATCCGTAATGCCCAAGATCAGGACCAATCGCGCCGCTGCCAAACGATTCAATAAAACCGGCACGGGCAAGATCGTCAGGGCCAAGGCTTTCAAGAGTCATATTCTGACTAAGAAAAGTCCGAAAAGAAAACGCCGGCTGCGCCAGGACACTGTGGTTAACGCCATAAACGTCAGGGCGCTCAAGCGGATGATGCCTTATCTATAAACCAGCAGGAGACTTAGATGCCCAGGGTCAAAAAGGCGGTCAAGTCGCGCGAGAGGCGCAAAAAGATTCTCTCGGCGGCGAAGGGATATCGAGGGGGTCGCGGTACTTTACTTCGCACAGCAAAGGAAACGGTCGAGCGTGCCCTCAAATTCGCATACCGCGACAGAAAGGTCAGAAAACGCGACTTCAGAAGCCTGTGGATTATGCGCATCAATGCAGCAGCTCGCGGGCACGATCTAAGCTATTCCAGATTCATGAACGGCTTGAAGAAGGCCAATATAACGCTTGACAGGAAAGTCCTGGCAAATCTTGCGGCTACGGACCCGGAGGCTTTCGCCGAACTGGCCAGGATCGCGAAAGAAGCTGCATAGGAAATGAAAGAGGCTGTTGAGAAACTTGTTGAGACGGCCTGCCGCGCCCTTTCCGGGCTGGAAGAGGACCCGAGGGCCCTCGACCAGGCCCGG
>JBEKQE010000090.1:0-19509 GCA_049520035.1 Syntrophobacteraceae bacterium
GATTGAAACCGGACGCCCTCTTCCTCGATTTCGTTTATCCTGGCGAGGCTGAAGACCTGGAACCCGCCGCTGTCGGTCAAAATCGGGCGGTCCCAGCCCATAAATTTGTGAAGCCCGCCCAGCCGCGCCACTCTTTGGTCCCCTGGTCGTAAATAGAGGTGATAAGTATTTGCGAGGATAATTTGCGCTCCCAGGGACTCCAGTTCGTCCGGGGAAATGCTTTTGACGGACCCCGCCGTTCCGACCGGCATGAATACGGGAGTGTCGACCGCGCCGCGTGCGGTTTCAATCCGCCCGGAGCGTGCGTTGCCTCCCGGATCTTTTGAAAGAATCTCGAATTTCATAGAATCAGCATTGCATCTCCGTAGCTGAAGAAACGATAGCGCTCCCGGGCCGCCTCGCGATAGGCGGACAATATCGGCGATCTGCCGGCGAAAGCTGATACCAGCAGTATCAGGCTGGATTTTGGGAGATGAAAGTTGGTCACCATGCAATCGACAACCGCAAATCGGCAGCCCGGATAGATGTAGTGATCGCACATACCCCGGAAGGGAGCTATTTCGCCCTCCTTTGCGCAAAGCCACTCCAGGGTGCGAACCACAGTGGTCCCGACTGCGACCACCCGTCTCCGTTCGCGCTTTGCCCTGTTTACCGCGTCTGCGGTCTCTTTGGCAATCTCGATAAATTCCGGGTGCATCCGGTGTCGGCGAATGTCCGCGCATCTAATGGGCGCAAAGGTGCCGTAGCCGACGTGAAGGGTCAGCGCAGCGATTTCTATTCCCGAGGCCACAAGTCCGTTCAAAAGCGATTTCGTAAAATGCAGACCGGCAGTAGGCGCAGCCACCGCACCGGGGTGTTTCGCATATTCTGTTTGATAGCAGATACGATCGTCGGGGGCGGCTTTGCCGGGTGCACGCCCGATATAGGGCGGCAAAGGCGTCCGGCCGATTCTGTCAAGAATATCCACTATGCCGGAAGCCCCGGAAAACCGGACTTGAGCCCTTCCGTCTATCGGAGCGGCAATCACTTCCGCGCAAATACCTTCCGAAAGCTCGATTACCTGCCCTGCACGGATGCCTTTTGACGCTTTTACCAGGCAGCAATAGCCCTCAAGGGATCCGGAGGCTGGCGGCCTGTATGGATCGAGCACCAGAAGCTCGACCATGCCTCCGGTTTTCTTTCGCCCCGTCAACCGGGCGGGAACAACACGCGTATCGTTTACGACCAACAGGTCGCCCGGTTTTAAATGCTGTCCGATTCTATCGAAGCGTGAATGCCCGACGCCGCCGCTTGAGCGATCGAGTATGAGCAGGCGCGAGTGTTCCCGCGCGGGCGCGGGGCGCTGGGCTATGAGTTCAGGCGGCAGATCGTAGTCATAGTCTTCGAGCCTGAATGAGATCTCCTGGCTAGCCGCCATGCCTGCGGCCCAGGTAAACGAGGAGCAGACCTACGACCATCAAAGCTGCGCCAAGAATTCTGAGGGAATGGTTGGGAGCTGAAAGGAGCCAGTTGAGCCATTTTCTGACCTGTTTGGGAGTCGCCAGGTAGGGGAGGCCTTCCACGAAGCAGATGAGGCCCAATACTGTAAGAAGGTACGCATGCATGGTTGACCCTCGCAAGGTTTTTCTTTTCATCCGAACCCGAATCGCTTAACATGCCTCGGGTCAGATTCCAAAATCGTGATTGCGCCAAGTATAACGCATAGAAGCTGCATGGTAAGCAGGAATTGCCCCTGACAATTGAAATTTCTTCTTCTCTTCCCTCTGCGGTCCCCGCCCATGCGGGGTTTCCAATCTCATGAGGAGATCCGATGAACGTCTTCATCTTTTCGAAAAAAGGGGACCAGGGGATAACCAGTCTTCTGACCGGGGAGCGCATCTCCAAAGCGAGCCTGAGGCCCAACGCATATGGAACACTGGACGAGGCCAGTTCCGCCCTCGGACTCGCCAAGACCTTTACCCTCAACGAGGCCATCCTGGAAATGATACAGGCAGTGCAGGAGGACCTGTTAATCCTGGGCGCCCGGCTCTCCGATACTGCGGCGGACTCTGAATACAGCATTGGAACCGAACGAATCCAAAGGCTCGAGGAGTGGATCGTCAAAATCCAGGAGGAAGTCCCCATCCCGCGCCACTTCATCTACCCTGGAGTAAATTCCGTGAGCGCTTCGATCGATCTTGCCCGTTCCATTATTCGAAGGGCCGAGCGCGTGGCGACGGCCCTCAAGGAGGCCGGTGAGATCGACAGTGCCGAAGTCCATTCATATTTGAACCGCCTGGCCGATTTTCTCTTCATCCTGGCCAGATACGCGGAAAAAAGGGGATAGCGGCCAAATTCATTTTAAATGATTCACCATTTTGTGGACAAAAACGATCAACCGCGCATCTGATGAATTAGAGCAAAAATGGTTTTGAATGCTTATTTTTCTGATGGGCATTGCGTTGACGAGCAGTTCGCCGCAAAGGAGTACAAAATGAAAAGGGTGCTCGTGATACTGGTTGCCGCGGGTCTGGTTCTGGCGCCCTATACCGCCTCAGTGAACGCTCAAAGCTCAACCTCCCTGCGTCCCCCCATTGAACAACCTCTGGTCAGTGAAGGCGAGTTTGCCGTAGAACTGGCAACTTCCCTCAATTTAACCTCGTCGCACGATGAAGCGGCGGCAGAAAACTCTCTGGCCGCGATCAACATTGCGCCTCGAAACGGATGGATTTCCGACTATCCTATGACGCCCGACATCCTTGCCGAGGTGAGGGAGAGCACTGCAAGATCGGCATCATCGGGGAGCCTGAGTATCCCGGAGGCTGATGCGGCCCACGTCGTGGACAGCGTTAGCATCGCAATGAATCTTCCGGTCAAAGTTGCCGGCGAACAATACAAATACACTGATGAATCAAGTTCAGGTTCAAGTTCCGAATACCAGTCAAGCTCCGCCGCTCCTCCTCCGGAGGTTTCCGAATATGTGGAGCCTGCCGCTGTTGAGCAATACTATGACGATCACGGACCTCCCATAGTGAGCTATTATCCGCCTCCCTGGGACTACGGCTATCTCTATTCCTGGGTCCCATGGCCATTTTGGTGGGGAGGGTTCGGCTTCGGCGGCTACTTCATCCTGAACGATTTCGACAGGCACGGTCACCACCACCACAGGTTTACCAACCATGTAAGCAATGCGAACGGCACGGTGAGCAGGGTCAATGCGGTTACCCGTGCAACGGGGACCCGGAATTCTTCAACCCTCGCCGAGGCAAGCAGGTCCGCGCAGGGGTCTCGGCTCAGTTCCGCCAACGCTCAGGCAGGCGCGAGAGCTATAATGAATCGGCAAACGGGGTCAGGAGCGGGAAACACGGCCAGTTCATCAACAAACTCGCGAAACCTTGCCTCTTCCGGGCGAAATCCAGTTGCGGCCACGCGAAATATGAACAGTTTCGCGTCAACCAGCAGTTGGAGGACGATGAGCCGGGGCGCTGTATCGAGGTCTCCGTCTTTCAGCGCGGGGACTTTCCGCAGCGCTCCGTCAGCACGTTCCTTTAGCGGCGGCGGCGGACGCGGCGGGGGCGGCTTCAGCGGCGGCGGCGGACACGGCGGGGGCGGTGGACATGGCGGGGGCGGACATCGCTAAGAAACTATAACACCCGGCATCCGACTTCCGCTTTGCTACCGCTTCCCAGCCAACTCTGCAGTGAAAAGACCGTAGAAATTCCTGTATTCTTTCATTGCGCGGGCAAAAATCACTTTTGCCTTGTCAAGGTCCTGAGAATTCAAAATGAGATTTACTCCCATCCTGAATGCCAGATTAGCATCCAGAGTAGGTTTATCCCCGCACAGAAGGCAGAGGTAGAATTGCCTTCTCAGGTGCATCGGAAGAACTTGAACGTGGTGGAGAACAAGGTTTTCGGAGTCCTTGTCGGCATTAAAATTCTCTTCCAGGACTATAAGGTCATAGTTGTTGTGGTGCAGCTTTCCCAACGCGAATGCAGGGCTCAAGGCATGGATGACCCAGAAGTCGAGTTCCTGGAGCGCCTGTGCAATCCTTTCGGCGCGTTTAACGTTGGTGTCGCAGAGCAAAGCGGTTTTTACCCCTTCATCGACTACGTCTATTGCATTTGCGTAATCTAATTCGGAGTCTAGACCAAATTCAGATTCATGGCGTTCCGACAGATACGGAACCCGATCGTCACGTTCGGTAGAGATGGCTTTTTCATTGATTTCCGTGGGCGCTTTGCACCTTGGACATAGAATTTTGTGCGCCTTGCCCTCGGACACTTTATCCTCCGGGATGTTGAATCCAATCCGGCATCGCTTGCATTGAACTCTCACCGTCAATCTCCTATCTTCAAAACTGAAATCCAGGTATATATTCCCGGCGCAGCACTTTTAGGCTATATAAGTAAATCGGCAGAAAACGCAATCAGGCCATAAGATTATGCAATTTCCAGGCCTGCCGGACTAAATTCACGTTTAAAGGGAAGCTCTATGGATTTCCTGAAACCCGATGCATTTTTCGATATGGCTTCATTCGTTCACCGTGACGTATTTGCCGGCTGCAAGTACGTCTGGGACGCCCTGGGTAAAATTTCCGGCTATCTGGAACAGCGCCTCGAGCCAAACGTTGGAGACCTGAAGTGTTTAAGGCGCCCGCTGCCGAAGACGGTGGTAATGTGGCAGGGCCGGATCCTGGAGGGCGGTTTCGAGATTATTGGCGGAAATGTCACCAAGGGCCAATTCCGCGTGAGCATCGGTGGCGAGGAAACGAGTGAGGCGGCTGTGCTGTGGGAGGGGAGCGTGCTGTGGGACGAAGCGATTTTCATCGGTCCGGGGGCCGTCGTTGAACCCGGCGCTCTGGTGAAAGGCCCCTCTATAATAGGGGCGCACACCGAGGTGCGCCAGGGCGCTTATCTCAGGGGCCAATGTATAGTCGGCGCCGGATGCATAGTCGGCCATACCACCGAAATGAAGACAAGCATCATGCTGGACGGTGCAAAGGCCGGGCACTTTGCCTACATCGGGGACAGCCTGGTGGGACAAGAGGCGAACCTCGGGGCCGGAACGAAGCTGGCCAACCTCAAGATAAGGGACCAGGTCATCCGTGTGATGGCTCACGGCACAAGGATTCTTACGAATCTGAGCAAATTCGGGGCGGTTCTCGGAGACCATGTGGAGACAGGCTGCAACTCTGTCACCAATCCCGGGACTGTTCTGGGCAGAGGCTGCCAGGTTTTTCCTCTCACATCCGTGCGCGCCGGCTACTATGAACCCAATTCAGTCATCAGAGGATAGCGGCGAACCTAAGACAGCGGCCGAGATTATCGAATATTTCCGGAGGCTCCACGGCCAGGACGGAGATTATGGCGAGGCCCTGCCCTATCGTTTAACCGCCTCCGGCGCATGGGCTGCTTCGAGGCCCGAGCACCTGTTCAATTTCTTCAAAAGAGTGGACCTGTCTCAATTTCGCCTCTTTATAGACCTCGGGAGCGGGGACGGGGTTGTCTCCTGCACCGCAGGCCTGTTCACCATGTCTATCGGAATAGAGTCCGATCCTTTTCTGGTCTCGCGCGCCGCGCGCGCCGCACGCGATCTAAACCTGCTGAGCCGCGTCGGGTTCATCCGCGCCGATTTCCTAACTCAGCGCATTCAAGAGGCCGATTGTCTTTACATCTATCCCGACAAACCCATCGATGCCCTGGAGAAAACCCTCGAGGGCTGGGACGGGACCCTTTTTATCTACGGCCCTCATTTTCCGCCCAAGCGGCTTTCACTCATGGAAAAGCTGAGGCGCGGCAGGGAGACGATGTCGGTTTATACTTAATCAGAACAAATCTGCGAGATTTCGCCGCCGCCTCTCTTTCCAGCGCCCACGGTGATATGCGTAACTTGCGAGAATGGGTACGGCAATCGTGCCTTCACAAAAGACCATCTGTTGATTTCCCGAGTCCACCTTACCCCAGGACCTCGCTTCCTTAAGAGTAGAGCTGGAGCATGCCCCGTCTCTTGAATCGGCAACAGTGATCTGAACGGCGTACTTGTGCATCGGAACATCCTTTCCAAGTACTTCCGCGCAGATAACGACGTCCTGTATGAAATTCTTCGGCACGCCGCCGCCTATGATCAAAAGACCGGTGTCGGCCGTATTGATTTTTATTTCGGTCAACTCCCTGAAATCTTTGACGCTGTCAATTGACACATGACTTGTCGGCCTTTCCTTCTGGTGCTTCACCAGGCCAAAACCGGCGCTGGAGTCGGAAAAGGCCGGGCAGAAGATCGGCACTTTATTTTCGTAGGCGCACTGAACCAGCGAATTTTTCTTTTTTGCATTCGAAACCAGATGCCTGCCCATTTCTTTAATGAATTCGCGCGATGAATAAGCGCCGGGAGCAAGCCGGTCTGCAATCTCTTTTACCGCGCTGTCACACTCCTGGAGCTGCAATTCATCTATAAATGTATCGTATATACGATCGACATACGCATCCCTTAGAACAGCATCATCTATTTCCGTACTGCCCCTGTAATGCCTGAAGCCAATGGCCTCAAAAAAATCCATATCTACGATGCTCGCCCCGGTCGCCACAACGACATCGACCATGTTAAAGCGAATCATGTCGCTGTAAACGGCCATGCACCCTCCAGCGCTGGTGCTGCCGGCAAGGGACAACACAACCGTGCATGACTCTTCACTTATCATACGGTCAAAAATCATGGAGGCGGCAGCAAGCTCTCTGGCGCTAAAGGACATCCTGCTCATGGATTCGACCAGTCCGACAGCGTTGAAACCGGTTATATCGATATGTTCTATTGGTTCAGTCAAAAGATCTTTTTTTATCATCAGATGTAAAACGCTCCTTTTAGTCAGGCTCTTAATCAACTTTCTTCAGCTTTTTGAAATATTGCGGCCCTGATTCCATCGAGACCTTGCGTGCAGGGGGTCTTCTCAACAGGCCGGCACATTACAATATATCCTGATCCAAATCCACCTTTTCTGCTCTGCCAATTTCATCATGACCTCACCCGATTCCCCGCTCATTCCGCCGGTGCGAGCAGGCTGGACGACTCTGTTCATGCAGGGCTTTTTCCTGGTCTTTTCGACCAAACCCTCGAGCCTGTGCTCATCAAAAGCTTGTTTGATGTCATAGAAATGCTGGCGAGAAAACCCCTTGACCTTACATGCCTGAGAGACGTTGTTGAGGTATTCGGCGAGTTCCAGAAGACTTAACTTACGTCTTACGAGTTTTCCCTGGGTGGTCATAACGGTATCTTTCTCTAGGGTTGGTTAGCGACGATCTCCAAGAGGGTACCTGACCACCCTTTTTATGTTATGTGTCAACTCAGGTCCGTCTTCGGACACCTGAGGATCATCCCTGTCTTCTTCATTACCTATCTTTCTGAGATAGTCGCCACGGAATTGGAATGCTTTTATCCTTTCTGCTCGTTGAATTCAGCAGATCCTCAAACTGCTGCTGTGTCAAACAACCTCGCGAGTGTAGATATTCGAAAAGTTCGTAGGGGTGGCAGACTCTCTCCCGCCCAAGTTCTGCCAGAGCGAGCATCGCCGCATGTTTGTCTCGGGTGACAAGGACTGAATCCCCATCTGACTGAGTCAATGCCCAGGCTATGCTCTCATGTTCAGCAAGATCTGCTGTCCCGCCGGTCCCGGTTCGTAAATGGTAATATAAAATGTTACCAGCCTTGCTTCCGACGGTCACCGTGAAAGATGTAGTGATTGCTGCGCCAGTAGCCCCGGCCTTCGCGGCGAGCATTGACTGCCTGCGCCCAGAACCGTCCTGAGCTGCTGCCTCAGCAGTCGTATTGGCTAATAGTAACTCATTGTTTGGCCAGGTGGACAGATCACTTGAGGGAACTACACAGGCCATGTCATTAAATACCATATCATCTAGTATCCACTTCATACTGCCTACCTCCACGAGAGCAACTCCTTGGCTCGTCCCAATGAAATCACGGAGTCCTCCAATGCTTCTATCACCAACTTTGCAGCCAAGCCTTTCATGAGTGGCGCCAGATTTTCGCGAAGTTCTGGATAAGCACTTAGTAACGAAGCACCGATTTCCTCTCTTTCAAATCGATCGATAGGCATGTCTGGCTGAATATCGGTTGTTGTTAGATCATCGGCAGTCTCAGATTCGATCAGTGCGCAATTCTTAGCATGCCAAATTGCTCCTTCAAATGACAAACCCCAATACGCAGCGAGGTCGTGGACTAAATCGGTTGGATTCCTTGGCAGATTTGTAGCGTTTGCCCATTCGCAAATCTGTCCACGAGGTGCCAGGAAAGCCGGAGCAAAACCACGAGCGCGCTGTTCTAACGCTTCCGGCCAATTACACGCCCCCATTGCACACGTCACTCTTGTGGCAATGTCTGCTTCGCCGCCATCATGTAGTAAATGGCACATCTCATGAGCAAGAATAGCTCGACGAGAGAGGCTGTATTTGACCCGCGTTGCGCCAGTGTTCAGGAGTATCGCCGGAACAGCACCAGATTCCCAAATACTCGCTGCTTCAATGTCGGGAGTCGAGAACTTTGTGCGAGCGATGTGTATACCTAGTTGTGTCAACGTACTCTCAAGCTCGGGGATAGGTCCGTCCACGGGAACAAGCAGCGCCCTTGCTGCCTCACCTAGTTCGTAACCATCCTCCCAAGGTTGAAGGCGTTGCGAAGGTCGTCCTTTAAGATTCCGATATTGGCCGAATGGAGGTTCTTTACCTTGTGCGATCAACACATCTGCCAATGCGAGCCCGATCTCAGAAGCTGTAGCCAACTGGCGCAGATCGGTTGGTGTCAAGATGTTCGGGTCTTCTAGAGCTGAACGAAAACGAGCTACACTTCGAGTTGGTGTATTGCCTTCGCCGCGCAAAAGAGCACTAGGAGAAATGGCCAGCCCACGACAAATTCGCTCAAAGTCAGTAGCAGAAAGATCCTTTTTAGCTTCTTTATCTTCCAACCAGTCACGTGCTTCACCACACCATTGAGCCGCTTCTTGGAGACCAGCTCTGAAAGCCTCCCTTCGTTCGCGAAACAAATCGCCTATAGATTTCATCTGAAGCACCTCATGTCATTATTAATCATACAGTCAGTATCTTTTCCCTTGACAGTATCATTCTAGGCATGCTCTCCCATAATACACGCTCAAAGCGCAGCAACTCAGAAAGCGCCGCAAGTTGCACTATATTGGTCAGGCAGCATGCTTGAGAATGCTATGTCTGCGCTGGCGCGGTATGCGGCCATGCTGCCACCTGAAATCTTCCAACTTTTGAAGCGTCATTCTGAATACAACATTATAATATATCACAATCCAAATCCACCGTTTCTGCTCGATAGTCTTTCATGCAAGGTTTCAGCCTCTTTCTTTTAATCCTGTTAATCCTGTCAAATTTCTTGGTCTTTCTGCCCGCCCAGCAGGCTTGGAGATTGCGGATCATGGCGGGCGTAGTTGGCTTTGGCGCGCTCAAGGCTCGATGTCGCATAGCAGTAGCTGCACCCGAAAAGACAGGTATTGTACATTCCTATATCCCTGCTTGTGGCGCACCCGCATTCTTTTCTCTGGCACGGGTCCTTGGGAGGGCTTATCTCGATTGCGAACAACTTCGAAATCAAATCCGCATCAATGCACTTCGACGAATTTATGCCAAACGCAGACAAATCCTGCTCTGAGGCGCAGGAAAATATTTCCATTCGGTTTTCGCGGGCGGTCTGAGAAATTGAATTCAGCAAACCGCAAATTGCCGGGCTGCCAAAATCGACCGGCTCAGAGCTGCCCGGCGCCGCAGCCTCCATTCGGGCGCGCGCTTTTCGATAGGGTTTGACG
Source organism: Syntrophobacteraceae bacterium (assembly GCA_049520035.1). Lineage (GTDB taxonomy): Bacteria > Desulfobacterota > Syntrophobacteria > Syntrophobacterales > Syntrophobacteraceae > SbD1. Next base: position 9,815 of record JBEKQE010000090.1, read on the forward strand.
AAGCTGATTATGCACCGGTCGGTAGCCCCTTTCAGCTCTTGGGCCACCAGCCGGAAATTGCTTTCATGAAACCCGGTCCCGCTGAGGCCGCTCAAAACTATAGGGTCGTAGCGCCAGATGACCCTTTGCGACCCAACTCGCGCCGAAAGCTCCTGAAAAGTCCTTATGGACAGGCTCAGCGGGGGCGACCCGGGGTCTATCCGGTCCGGGTAGCCGATCAGAGTGAAAAGAAAGTAGTATCGGAAGCCCATGTCGTCGAGTTCGTCCAGGTATCTCATCAGCGGGCGCGGATTACGGCTCCAGAATACAAAAGCATCAACTTCCGCTGCGGCAAGGGTGACCCTCGAGACCTGATTCGCGTTGAACGGATTGGGCACAAGGCACCAACCCCGGCGTATCCGGTTCAAAAACCATTTCGAATAAAAGGCCGGGATGTCAGTCCGGCGGCTTACGCTTACGATCATTTTCCTTATTTACCACATCCAGCTTTGTCACGATATTGACTTCGCTGCTTAAGACCTTAAATCCATTTTATGAGGGGTTGTGAAGATCATATTCAGGGACGCGTGACGCCGAGGCCTGGCGTCCAGGGAGATTCCAATGAAGACCGATTTGAAGAAACCACCTGCAATGCGAAAATCCACAAAAGCCATTCATGCCGGTGGTCTTGAACACAGCATATACGGAGAAATATCCGTCCCCATATTCCAAAGCTCGACGTTTGCTTTCCCGAGCGCGGCAGACGGGGCCGCCCGATTTTCCGGAAAGCAGTCCGGATACATATACACCAGGCTCGGTAATCCGACTGTAAATGCCCTTGAGGAAAGCCTCGCAACGTTGGAAGGCGGTTTCGCGGGAGTGGCGACCGCCACTGGAATGGCGGCTGTAAGTTCGGTTTACATATCCTTTCTGAGCCGGGGAGATCACGTTGTTGCCACCAACTGTCTTTACGGTTCCTCCCGTGTGATTCTTGAAAGCGAGCTTACCCGGTATGGAGTGGAAACCACTTTTGTGGACAGCTCGGAGCTGCTGAACATCGAGAAAGCCATGCGCCCGGCGACCAGAATGATTTTCGTGGAATCGCCCATGAATCCAAGCATGAAAATCACCGACCTAGCCGGGGCGGCGGCTATCGCGAAAAAACACGGGGCCCTTCTGGCTGTAGATAATACTTTCGCAAGCCCATACCTCCAGCGGCCGATTGAGTTTGGCGCCGATATAGTTATCGACAGCCTGACCAAGTCCATCAATGGCCATTCCGACGTGCTCGGAGGGATGGTCGTAACAAAAACCGAAGAACATTACAATCGCGTCAAAAAGATCGTAAGTCTCTTCGGTGGAACTATGGACCCGCACCAGGCATGGCTCATACTGCGGGGGTTGCGCACTCTGCCCCTCAGGATCGAGAAGGCCCAGGAAAACGCCATGAAGCTGGCCAAGTTTCTCAAATCTCATCCGAAGGTAATCTGGGTAAGCTATCCCGGTCTTCCGGACCACCCCCAGCATGAGACGGCAAAACGCCAGATGGACGGTTTTGGCTCGATGATCTCATTTGGAGTGCAAAACGGACTTCAGGGCGGAATAACCTTAATGAACAGCGTGCGGCTGATTACACTGGCGGTATCGCTGGGCGGGGTCGAATCGCTGATAGAACACCCCGCCTCGATGACCCATGCTTCCATTGGGCGGGAAGAAAGGCAGGAGGCAGGAATTGTCGACGAGCTTGTTCGCCTTTCAGTCGGTTGCGAGGATTTCGAAGACCTGCGCGAAGACCTCAACCAGGCGTTGAACCTGATCGGCGAATACAAAATCAGACCGGCAGGCCTGCACGCTGAAACTGCTGCGACCCTTGAGGCCGGCTGCTAAACGGAGATCAGAGATCAGATGTAAGAGATCGGAAGTTCCGTCATCCGTCCTCCGTCCTCAGCCCATATGCTCTATTATCGCCTGTCCGAACATGGAACATCCAACCTCTTTTGCCCCCCTCATCTGCCGGGCAAGGTCATAAGTGACAATTTTTTCCCTGATTGTCCTCTCGACGGCTTCCCTTATGAGGTCCGCCGCTTCGGTCCACCCCATGTACTCGAGCATCATAACGCCCGAAAGAATCAACGATCCGGGGTTTACTTTGTCCAGACCGGCGTACTTGGGGGCCGTCCCGTGCGTGGCCTCGAAGACAGCGGCGTAGTCCCCGATGTTTGCTCCGGGCGCCATCCCCAATCCGCCCACCTGAGCCGCGAGTGCATCGGAGAGGAAGTCTCCGTTCAGATTGGACGTTGCAATTACGCTGTATTCCTCAGGCCTTAGCAGGACCTGCTGGAACATTGAATCGGTAATTCGCTCTTTAATCACAATTTTGCCTTCGGGGGTCTTTCCGCCGAACTTTAGCTGTACATCGGCTTCGGTGACGGTCCGATCCCCGAATTCTTCCTGCGCCAGTTCATAGCCCCATTTGCGGAAAGCCCCTTCGGTGAACTTCATGATATTCCCCTTATGGACCAGGGTGACAGAAGGAAGGCCATGTTCGATTGCATAGGCAATGGCGCGCCGCACAAGCCTCCTGGTCCCCGCCGGACTGATCGACTTTATCCCGATACCGGAGCCGGCAGGCAGCGAGACATTAAAATTCTCCTCAAGAAATCGCGCAAGCTTCTTTGCCTCTTCAGATCCCGATTCCCATTCGATTCCAGCGTAAACGTCCTCAGTGTTTTCCCTGAAGACGATCATGTCGACTTTTTCGGGATGGCGAACGGGTGAGGGAATGCCGGGAAAATATTTTGCCGGGCGAATGCACGCATAGAGATCGAGGACCTTCCTGAGCGCTACGTTAAGACTCCTTATGCCGGTTCCGACCGGCGTGGTCAGGGGGCCTTTCAAGGCAATCATGCTTTTCCTGATCAGATCGATTGTCTTTTCCGGCAACGGGACGCCGGTTTCATCAACGGCCTTTCCGCCCGCGATAAGCTCGAACCAGTGGATCTTTTTTTCCCCGGAATACGCTTTTAGAACAGCCGCATCGAATACCGGCCTGGCAGCCGCCCAGATGTCAGGTCCTGTTCCGTCGCCTTGGATAAAACCGACGTTTGGATTCGATGGAACATCGATCCTTCCCTGGGCGTCCAGGGTGATCCATTCGCCTGTGAATTCAGTATCCTCCATAGACGCTCCCTTTTACTTCCGGAAAGCCAACAGCACCCACTCTCCGGCCGTTTTCGAACCGGTCAGCCCAAGGCCTCTTTTTTCATATTCGGCGCACACCTCATCGGCCTGTTCGATCAGGATTCCACTCAGTGCGAGCAGCCCTTCACCGCGCACTTTAGAGGCGATCGTTTCCGACATTCTGATAAGAGGCTTAGACTCAATGTTGGAAATTACGACGTCGAACGAGCCGCTCACCCCTTCAGGGGTTGCACACAAAAGACCGATTTTTTCCGACAGCCCGTTCAACATAATGTTTTCTTTGGCCGTTTCGATGGCTTCGGGGTCATTGTCGATTCCGACGACCTTCCGAAACCCGATCAGGGCCGCGCCTATTGCGAGTATCCCCGATCCGGTTCCGAGGTCAAGCAGCGACATCCGAGCCGGCCCTGGGTCCAATTGGCAACTTTCGAGCCATTCCAGGCAGAGCTTGGTGCTCTCATGGTGGCCGGTTCCGAAAGCACGCCCCGGATCGATTCGGATGATCAGGCGCTCCGGGTCGCAGTGTACCGCCTCCCATGTAGGCGAGACCCAAAATCGCCTCCCCACCCGCAAAGACTTGAAATGTTCTTTCCACGTCCGCGACCAGTCTTCGTCGGGTATCTCCGAGACGGCAAGACCGATCTCACCCTCGTCAGGCAGAGTCGGAGCGGAATCGACAATCTGCCTCAGGCGCTCGTTTTCGTCGGCGAAGCGGGCGGAATCCAGATAGATGCGGATGCCGCCCGAAATGTATTCCACACTCACCCCGAAAGCCTCGGCAAACTCCACAGCAAGGATGTCGGCTGTTTTAGGCCCGCACGTTACATCAATTCGAGTCCAGTTCTTCGTCAAAACTTCCCCGATTATGGAAGAGTTTTGAGTTATTAGTTATGAGTTTTTAGTCACTACTCAAAACTAAAAACTCGAAACTAAAAACTCTTCATGCGACCGCTATGCACTTCACTTCGACCATAACGCCCCTCGGCAGCGCCTTTACCTCAACAACCGCCCTCGCAGGCTTGTGGGCCGAAAAATACTCTTCATATACCTTATTGAAAGCCGTAAACTGCGCAATATCGGTTATAAAGACATCCACCGCAACAACTTTGTCCAGTCCGGCCCCAGAGGCGATCAGGATCTGCTTCAGGTTCTCCAGTGACCGCCGGGCCTGGTCGGAGAACCCACCGCTTGCGATTTCCCCCGTTTCAGGGTCTAGCGGGATCTGGCCGCTCACGAAAACAAAACCATTGGCGCGGATCGCCTGCGAATAAGGCCCGATCGCGGCAGGAACTTTCACGGTTTGTATCGCCTCCACACTCATTGTCTTCTCCTTTTGTTGCACTCCGGAAATGGTCTTTGGCCGGCAACTTAATGTAATGCCGCCTCTTATTCAAATAAATAGCCAAGAATTAAGGGATTGCGAATTGAGGGATTCCGGGATTAATTCCTAAATTCCTAAATTCCTAAATCCCTAAATCCCTTATTTCGCCATATGCCCGCTCCCCGGCATCGAGGCCGAAGCTCTCCCGTTGTATGTTCATAATTATGTATTATAATTAAAAAAATACCTCATTTCATCTTGAATGCCTCGTTTGATCTCCACCTTGGAATCGAGTAAATGGGGTAGGTAATGTATGACGAAGAGAAGAACATGTTGAAAGCTGGGGAGAAAATTCCATTTCAGCGACGGGGTGGGGCCGGAGAGAAGAAAGCGGGCAGACGCGAAGGACCCTCGCGGGAAGCGCAGGCTTCCGGAGGGGTAATCGAAGCTCAAGAGGCGCGTACCGGACGGGGACAGCCCGGAATGTCCGTCACCCTCTCAAAGATCCTAACCACCCTCAGTAACCAAACGCGACACGACTTTTCCGCATACAAAAAAAGCGCCGTTATACGGGGCATTCTGAGGCGGATGCGGGCGGATCGAGTGCCAAGCCGGCAGAAGTAACTCAACTATCGATTGATTTCGCTCACTCCTTTCAACCTCAAGTTAACCAACAGCCTGCTCCATCCCTGCCTCCTGACAGCCAACGTGGTATCATTGTTTATCCCACATTTGTCCACGTTAAAGTTTTGGAAAAATCAATGACTCTGACCAAAGCACAAATCGCGGAGGCACTCTTCGCCAAAGGTGATTTCACGAAAACCCGATCAGTCCAGATCATCGACACATAGCAAGTTGACGAGGCCCACACTATCAGCATAAGATCTAGAAGAAAAAAGAAAACATCGAGGGCCGGTGTCTAGTGAGTCCGGTTGGTTCCGGCAAGGCTCTCAAGTGATGAAGGAAGGCGGCAGGTAATGCGATATGTCAGACTCGGGAAAACAGGGCTCGAAGTCTCCGAGGTGGGTTTTGGAGGTATTCCCATCATCCGTCTATCCACTGCCGAGGCAGTGATGGTTCTCAGGCGGGCTTATGACAGGGGGATAACCCTGTTCGACACGGCCAATGTGTACCTCGACAGCGAGGAGAAAATGGGGCTGGCTTTTGATGGCATCCGAAGCCGCCTGGTTCTTGCCACTAAAACGTTGAAGCGCGACCGCGCGGGCGCCGAGGCAGATATCGATCTCAGCCTGCGGCGCGTGCGGACCGATTACATCGATCTTTTTCAGATGCATCAACTGTCGCTCGAACCCGATTATCAGGCGATAACCGGACCGCACGGGGCGCTGGAGGCAATATTCCGGGCAAAGCAGGCCGGCAAGATCAGGCACCTCGGTGTGACTTCCCACAGCATCGAGATGGCCGTAAAGCTGGTCAAGACCGGACTTTTCAACACCGTCCAATTTCCTTTCAACTTTATAGAGTCCGCACCCGCTAAAGAACTGCATCCGGCTGCCCGACAGGAGGAAATGGGCATTCTGGCGATGAAACCTTTCGGTGGGGGTGTACTGGACAACGGAGAACTCTGTTTCAAGTTCCTTCGCCAGTTCCCTGACGTAATCCCCCTGCCGGGGTTCGATGCCGTCGAGCAGGTCGATCAAATTGTGGCCGTTTACGAGACTGAAAACGCGGTCATCCCCGAAGACCTTGCTGCCATGGAAAGCTTCCGGACGGAGTTGGGGCAGCAGTTTTGCCGCCGGTGCGAGTACTGCCAGCCCTGTGAACAGGGGGTTATGATCACGGCGGCGATGAGCTACCCAATAATTGCTCGCAGGATGTCCGGGTCTAAGGCAGCGGGGTTCGCGACAAAGGCAATGGAATCCGTCAGGAATTGTGCCGAATGTGGGGAGTGCCTGGAGCGCTGCCCCTACAACCTGCCTATCCCCGAGATGCTCAAAAAGCACCTGGCCCTTTACGATAAACACGCAGCAGGGGCTTGATGCTCTGACCTCACAGTTAAGTGGATTGCCTTCCCTTGCATCCGGAGATTACGCACGCGAAATAAAATCCTGAAATTTTAATTTATAAATAAGACGACCTCTGCCGAAATAATAAATAGCAGGGCATTGTGGAGGGGTCTTATGTTGAATCCTGTGCCGGCCCAGACGGCAAATCGACCAAGTGAGGTTGAAAGACGGGTTTTGTGCTCCCGCTACTCGGAATGCCTTGAAATTTGTCTCTCGAAGGGATGGCAGGGCTTCTCTTGCTCCGAGTGTCAGGACTTTGAGTTTGAGTGTCCTGATGATGCGGCTCATTGGGCCCAACAGAGCAAAAATTCAGGATGGCTGCTCATCAAAGCCGGGTATTTACCCAGGTGGATCGTTGACAGGGCGAGAAATCGAAACGTGCCGGAAGATTTTTCTTGCGATTCTAAAAAATAAAAGCCCCAGGTTTTCCCCAGGCGGCCTTGGGTGACAAATCATCGATTGATTTTCCCCCAGTTACCTGACGGCCTGCTCCATCCTCCTCTGATAGACTTATATAGTACACTACCTAAAAGAATAACCACTCTGCGTCGTGTGAGCGCGTAGCGGGGAGGCCGACCGCTCGACCGTGTCTTTCAGTTGCGGTGGGCGGGCGCGGGAGGCCTCGTATGATAGACTTATAAACAATCCTGTGCGATATACGCCGCGTAGCGCGAAGGCCGGCCGCCGCCATTCTCGACGCTCTCCATTCCTGACCTGTCTATGATCACTGTCCATGACCAGAGACGGGGCGTGCGCAGAGTGCCTTGCCTCCTGACCGCCGGTGCGGTATCATCCCCAGCGTATAGGGAGGGAACCACAAACGGGTAAGGCGATGACTCTGCCACCGGGAAAGGTTATGACATTCAAGTGCTCCAACGTTTTGCGGACCGCAATAAATGGGGGGGGTGACTGATAGGTTTAGTTCTCGCAAGAAGATCGGCAAAGCCGGACTATTCTCTATGAGAGAAAGGGCTTTCCCCGCAGCCGACGAGCGGTATTGAGCCACCAGCGGCGCTAATATCGGGTAATTATCGAACCAGCCCGCTGTCGAGCTGACTCGGGAAGGCTTTGGAAAAATGTTTGGCTGGCGGGAATTGGCGGCGAGTTGAGCGGGCATGTCCAGTCGGCGCGAGATATTCCTCAAAGACAACAATGGCTTGGACCTCAAAAGTGGAAGAAATCTCCAAGGTGAGAGGAGCTGTCAGGCCAGGCCCTATCGCAAAAATATGGAACTGCGTCGTTGTTTTTTCGCTTAAAGAGGTGTCCCATGTTACTCAATAGTTACACCAAGGAATTCGTCCACCTGGCGTGCGGGTCCGAAACCCAGCCGGTAGACCTGATAGCACATCTCAATCAGGACATCAGTGAGGTGATTCCCTATCTGAATGCCGTGCTCGGGGGCTTTCAGTACACCAAAGACCCTCGTTCGGTTTCCTTGAAGCTACATGGGAAGCTGGTCGTGATTCATCCGAGGAAAATCTGCGTAAAGGCCCCCGGTGACCAATCGGAGGGAGAGAAAATCATTGAATGGCTGCGAGAGAAAATCAACGATACCTGGGAGCACCGAGGAGCAATTCAGCCCCGTTTCGAAAGTGCTCCAAAACCAAAGGTGATCGAAATCCTGAGATTGCTCCCCAAAACTAACTGTGGTGAGTGCGGTCAGCCAACATGTATGGTCTTTGCTTCCCATATTGCAGAGGGAGGCAAAAACCTCGATGATTGTCCATCGCTCGATGGGGAGCGAAAGACAAGACTTGCAAGGTATCTCGGGCAATTCGAATTCGAACCATAGGAGAAAAACGAACCATGCCGTCGCAAAAGGCACTTTTTTTTGTACTGGTAATTCCGGCCAATCAGCAAAGAAGGTAAGAGCGTAAATGGCGACAAGAAAGCGATGGATGTATGTACCGCCGAAGTCATTTCCCGCGTTTGTCATAGTGTCCTCGTATGACAGACTTATATACAACCCTTCACGATGCAGCAAATGGAAAGGGGGGAAGAAGATAATGAAACACATCAATTATACGGACGTGGAAGGTAAGAAGGTGGAAGAGGCTGGAGCGCATGGTGTCATGATTCGCACTGTCATCGGAGAGCCGGACGGAGCGCCCAATTTCTCTATGCGCGTAATAAGCTTTGAAACGGATGGGGCCACTCCCAGCCACAGTCACGCTTGGGAACACGAAGTATTCATCATGAAGGGAAATGGCCGTGTGGAGGTGGACGGCAAGACGGTTCCACTCAAGCCGGGGGATGTGGTTTTCATACCCGCCAATTCACAGCATCGTTTTCAGAGCGATGAACCCATGGAGATGTTATGAATGATTCCGAGGCAATAACGGTATCTGGATGATGCCGAACAGCTTAGGCTTACAGACTTATGAGGGAGTTCAGAGGACGATCTTCCCTCGAAAACTGATGCGCTTCGAATCCCGCTCAGGTGAAAGATGCTCCATTTCCGAGACTGGCTACTGCTGGTGGCGAGTTTATCGTCCATCCTCATAGGTATTTTTTTGCCCGCATACGGAACGCCTTTCCAGCCTTATCCTGTCTATTGCATGATGGCCCTCCTTTTCTTCAGCTTTCTTCCCATCCGGCTCAGCGCCATCTTGAGTTCAGTAAAGAGTTCCGTGCTCTACCTGGTCTATTGTGTCTTCGCCAAACTGGTTTTGCTGCCTCTAATGGTATTCGTTTCTTTCCGGTGCATGTTTCCAAAATATGGGGTTGCAGCGCTGCTTTTGAGCGGAATTTCATGCGGCGTGTCGTCTCCTTTTTTCGCAACTCTCGTCGAGGCCAACATTTCTCTTGTCTTAGCAATGGTGGTTGTCAGCTCGATTCTGGTTCCGTTCACACTGCCCGCCCTAGCCCATATTTTCGCCGGCAAATACATGGAGATATCTCTTCTCGGCATGTCAGGCCTCCTGGGGATGGTCATCTTCTGTCCGCTCATCCTCGCTGAAGTCTTGAAACGATTTGCCCCGGACTTTACCGCAAAGCTGTCCAAAGGCCAGTACAGTATTTCACTGGTTGCGTTCGTGATCACCAATCTAGTACCATGTAACATTGCTTTTTTCGTATAATGAGGTATAATCATGGCAAATTCCAGGGGGAGGGATTTGCCATGAAACCACGCTACCGTGTGACGTTGACAGAACAAGAACGCCAGG
>JBEKQE010000091.1:0-46711 GCA_049520035.1 Syntrophobacteraceae bacterium
TCGCCCTTGCTCAAGCCGAGTATCCCTGCTACTTGTTCGGCTATATCGGTCAGGTTGGCTTTCTTCAAGCCGATATTTTCAATTCTGATTTCAGTTTTTCTCAGCAAATCAAATTTCGTCATGGCGGATAAATCCCTGCTCTCTGCTTCTGTGACATGTCTTTAACCGGGGCCGGAAAGTTTCGCATCCCAAGGCACCCCCAACGCCAACGTGTAAACCCGGCATCGATGATGCCGGCAGTTTCCGATATAAGTGACAAGCCGCAGGAGCGCCGCGCCATGGGTTAGGAATGGCTGTCCAGTTCGTGCGGGTTGATACCCCGCTGCTTCAACCACATAGGCAGGAGCTTTTCTTCCACTTCCCTGTTTACTTCCGGCGCTTTTTTCACCAGGAATTCGGCCAGAGACCGGCTGCAGTTAATGTTACCGAAACTGCCATCGAAGATGATCACTTTGTCGGTCCGGTAGAAGTCCTGAGCTATTTCCATTGCCTTGGGCAAATCCGGCGCAACTCTGGCAGTCTCGGAGATATAAGGGTTGCAATGATCGGCCTGCCACATGGCTGCATGATCTTCACCGGCAATCACCATCGGGGTCTCTTCCAGTCCGAGATAATTGATGCCCGGCCAAGCCTGATGCAGCACGATGACTTTGCAGGCCGGATTGATCGTCATTGGAACAACCTCTCCTTTAGCATTTTTCTTAAAACCGCCCAAAACCTTGGCGTTGGTTATGTCGAAAAGATCGTCATGGGCATGCATGAAGACGCCAAAGATGGTCCCGCCGGCATGCAGATAAAACCCCCATCTCCCACCGTCCGCCACGGCAATGGCTTCATCGATCTCGTGAAAAAGCCGCATCATCTTGCCGTACTTCCTTAGGTGGCTGATGGCTATTCTCCTATCAAGGGCCGCAAGGTCCCTGTCCGCGTCCACCTTCAATATTCCGATAGGAGAATGCCTCAAGACGCACGAAAAAGCATATCTCTGTTGAATGTATGGCGAGTAAAAGACCGCAATCGGCAGGTAATTGCAGGAGCGGTTGGCAAAATTCATATGATAGCACGACCGGGTTTCAAACCGGACATAGGACATGCCGAACGGCTTGAATGCCCTCTGGATCTGACGGTGGTAATAAATTTCCCTTGGATCGTCGTAATAACAGTGAATAAACCAGTCACCGTCGAATATTTTTTTGATCGCGTAGATCGTACCGATCTCGGTATCGATGGCCACATCCCGGTCATAAGGACCATATCCGTAGACCTTGCCTTCGAACCGCTTGTCAAGCTCATAGCGCCTGATGAATTCGTCAGATTCCCGGAAGCCTTTATAGGCGCCCACCATCAGGCGAACATCCTTACAGCCGGTCGCGGTCTTGACGTTGTCCTTGACGGCTTCGAGCATGGCGGCATAGACATCACCTCCCATTATGCTGTAGCCATGTTCGGAACTAAGTATCTTGACAGTATCCCCAGGCTTTATCATCGACATATCGATCCGGGACAGGGCTTCACCGGTGGATTTCGTTATGGCGGAGAGGTCTCCGCCATATTTGTAAATTCGCTCGTTTATGTCGGGGAAAAGATCGCTGACTTCCACCGAAACGATATCATCGAGTATATTTATGGCCCGTTCCTTGGGTTTGGGACCGTAAAACGATTCCATCGGCTCAGGGGACTGTACTGGCGGATTAAACATGAGTGTCCTCCTTATTTGCTGCGTCTCTGTGTCAGCCTTCTCCAGTCCTCACCCACACAACAGGTGGGATACGCCTGGTCGATTTGAAGCACCTTCTCCTCGGAAACATCCGCGAGGCCCAGAGTCAGTTTGATCCACCTCCTGTCCGGAGGGTTCTCGAATTCAACTCCGCATGCCTGCAGTACCTGGAAGATCCTAGTCATACAGTAGAGGCCGCAGCCGGCGCGAAGACCGGTCATGGCGCAAAGCTCCTCAGGCGTCCTCGCACCTTTCAGGACCGCCGCAACCGTCTCCTGCGCCGTCGTACGGGTACATCCGCAGATCGCCATATGCGGAAGCAGGCCCGCTTTGCCGCACAATTCTTTTATCCGGGCCTGATCCAGATCGGTCAGGTCCACGTATCGAAGGACCTCTTCAGGACGGGCGATTCGGCTGATGGCTTTTTCGGTTTTGCATAGATCGATGCAGCGTTGACAATCTATACAGCGATCGCCGTCGACTGCAGCGGTGTCTTCCACTACCCTGATGGCGGCGGCCGGACAAATGAACTCGCACAGTTTGCATCCGGTACATAAATCCTCATCTACCTCTGCCATGTACTGTAATCGCATCATAACCAACCCTCCAATTAGAACCCGACAGATCGAGAGCGCGAGCCAATCGCTCCGGCCTTGTGGCTGTCACACCTGTTCCCAGGCCAAATGGCAATCCTCGTATGATAGACTTATATAGTACCCTACCGAAAAAAAATAACCACTTTGCGTCGTGCGAGCGCGTAGCGGGCAGGCCGACCGCCGCCACTCTCGACGCTCTCCATTCCTGACCTGTCTATGATCACTGTCCATGACCAGAGACGGGGCGTTCGCGGGAGGCCTGGTGCAGATCTTTCGAGCGCCGGTGAAAAGCAATTGAAGCGCACAATGGCTTGATCGACCATTACTATCTTAATGCACCTGCATTGCACCAAAGGCGCCTCCCACCCCGAAGGCCACCTCGCGGCATTAAGGTTTTGAGTCATCGTTCATATGCACGAACAAACGTTTACATGTAACAACAGTATTGTCAAGTACTTTTTTGGTGCTCCCAGCGGGGAAAAAACGTATAACAAGGCCCGAGGCAGACATAGCCGAGTCATTGCAGGTTGATGAAAATACCTCCCAAGCGGCTTCGAAAGCCACCGCCGGGTCGACCAAAAGCGTTTCGGAGCTCGCGATGGGCAGCAGAAAATTCAAGATCTTTGGGCCAAGGCGCCGGTTATAACCAAATCAGCCGGGGCCGCCAATTTTGCGGCAGCATGGTGGAAAACAGGTCGCTGTGTTCTTTAGAGAAAAGGAATCGGTTTCCCCGTGCGGTAGGCTAGGGTGCTGCCCACCGCTATGAGTCCTCCAACCTGGTCTGTTACCTTGACATCGTAATTTAGGGTTTTTTCAGTCCGGCCTATTTCGCGCGCTTCAGCCCGCAGTTTCGCCCCGGGTTCCGGGCTGCTGATAAAGGAGACGTTTAGATTGAGGCCTACGGCAACTGTCCCATCTGTCTGGCAGGCGGCTGCAAAGGCTACATCGATGAGGGTTAAAATCACCCCGCCATGGGCCTTATCATAGATATTGCCCATCAGCTCGGGAACATAGACCATTTCTGTTGCCGAGTAGCCCTTTGCCAGCTCCACCAGTTGGATTTGCAGGTACCCGGCAAACGGTTCCTTTTCCACGGCCCGAAAAATAGCCTGTTTCAAGGCAGTATCCATCTTGGACCTCCAGTTGCCCGACATTAAAAGATATGGCTGGAAACTTATCCATGGGTGTTCCGGCACCAGACACGATTCTAGGAGATTGGAATCCGTTGTCAATCGGAAGCGAAAAAGATTTACAAAGCTGTTCTGGTATGTAAACTTTCCTTTACGAACGTGAACACATCTCCACCAACGGTTAACTCCTTCCGAGCTGCGGGCTCGCAATAACGGACAGTCATATTATGGGTATTATTCTGATTACCTGTTGGCTTTTTTGATGCCAAGGGCATCTCGGGAGATTATCAACTTCATGACGTTGGCCGTACCTTCCAGGATTTTGTAGGCTTTCCCGTCACGCAGGATCCTGGCCAGGGGTAATTCATTTGAGTATCCATAGGCGCTCAGCACCTCGAGCGCCAGATTAGGGACCTCGTCGGCTGCCCTGGCTGCGTAGAACTTGGCAAGTACGGTTTCACGCATGTTGTTTATCAGCCCCAGGTCCTTTTGAATAGCACAGCGCCAAGTTAGTGCCCGAGCGGCTTCGGTTTCCGCGACCATCCTGGCTATGATCTCCTGGACCATCTGGAACTCGGCTATTGGCTGGCCGAATTGTTTTCGCCTGGTGGCGTACTTGATGGCCTCGTTCAGCGCGGCCTGGCACGTCCCGACAGCCCCCGCCGCCGCAGTGAGCCTGCTGCTTATAAGCGTTCGCATGAGGTAGACAAAACCCTCCCCCTCCTTGCCAAGGAGATTGCCGGCAGGGACCCTCACATCCCCCATAACGATTTCACCCACCGGACAAGCCCATAGGCCGAGCTTACCTTTGATGGCCATTGTGGAAACTCCTTTAGCACCCATATCCATCACGAAAGCACTCATGCCTTTGTGTTTTGCCTTTTTGTCCGTCATGGCGAATATCACGGACATGTCTGCGACGGGGCCCCAGTTTATCCACATCTTATGGCCGTTGAGCACATATTCTTTACCGTCCCTGACCGCCATTGTAGACATGGACACGGCATCCGAACCGGTATCAGGTTCCGTGATGCCGACGCAGCCCAGAAGCCTGGCGGTCATGAGCTCCGGTATGTACTTCTTTTTGAGTTCCTCGCTTCCCCATTTGAGAATCGACACCGCTGTGCCCATCGTCTGCATATTGAAAGCAACTCGGAGTGAACCCGACACTTTGGCGATTTCTTCAACGATAATAGCATCGGCCAGGTATCCCAAATTACTGCCGCCATATTCCTCGGGGATAGGACAGCCGTAAAAGCCCATTTCACCCATCCTCGACACCAACTGCCTCTGAAAACGATGCTCATTTTCATCCTTATCCACAACCGGAGCTATTTCGTTTTCAGCAAACCTGCGAACTGTGTCCCGAAGCTTCAGGTGCGTTTCGGTTAGTTCAAAGTCATATTCATTACTCATGCACTTAACCCCCTGGTCAAAATCATGGAAGAGCGCTCGCCTTTCGGATATTGGGCGCCTCGTGCAGCGGTGCGGAGGTGCGTTCTCATCCATACGGTGTCGGGTAAAAGGAATCGCGAGTTAAATGGGATTTGGCCGGGCAAAACATGACCTGTTAACCTTACCAACCCTCCGACAGATCGTCAACACACGTTTAACCGTCAGGCTGGAATGGAACAAAACAACGCGCCTCCATTCCGTACATAGCGTTTGCTCAATGTGCCCGCCATTTTTATGAACTAAATGGGTTGACAATGATGTACATGTATGTAAACATCATCTAGCCTGCTCACTGATTAGCTTTTGCGATATCACCCGCCAGTCATTACGGGACAGTCTTAAACAAAGTCTTTACCTTCGATGGCACCTTCCGTGCGTAGGGCCAAAGCAGGAGTATCCTTCTCTTTGGCGGCACAATTTCGATTTTGAAAATGCTTGATCCAATCCAGCGGTTAGTTTCCGGACGGACACCTGCTTGGAGATAAAGCCGGTTTGACCTGACTTGGATATACTTCTATGGACACAAACGCTTCAGATTTTGTTAAAAGTGCAAGCAGGACGCTACAGGTTTTCGAGGCCTTTTCGGAAGCGGGTCGCGTGCAATCTCTGGCTGACATTGCACGGGCGCTCAAAATACCACGCTCCAGCTGCCTTGCCCTCCTGCGCACTCTTCTGTCACACGGCTACCTCTATCAGATCGGGGGAACTGGCTATTATCCGACCAACAAAATGTGTGAGACAGCAGAGCTGATCGCTCGGCACGACCCGCTGATCGAGCGGGTGCGCCCTGTCATGACCATGCTTCGCGATTTGACCCAGGAAACGGTTATTCTCGGAAAGCGCCAGGCAGAACGAGTCATTTACCTGGTGGTCGTTGAATCGGAACAGATGATTCGCTACTCCACACATGCTGGAGAGTTCAAGCCCTTGTACGCTACCGCTTCCGGGAAAGTCCTGCTGGGGTCCATGGGCAGGGAGGAACGGCGCAGGCTTTTCGAACAGCTTCTGATCAAACCTTTCACCAGCCAGACGATCACCGATATCCGAGAGTTGGAAAAAGATTTGCTTAGAGGGTCTGCGCGGGGCTGGCAGCAGGTTGAAGGAGAAAACGTCCCGGACGTGGTCGCCATAGCTGCCCCTGTCATTCTTAACGGGGAAACTTATGCGCTCGTCGTAACGGGGCCTATTCATCGGATGAAGGAGAACCTCGATCAACACGGCAAGGCGATGATTGAAGCGTGCCGTTGCCTGGAGGCCGGCCTCCCCTTGGAAGGCTCGCGCCCGGAGTCCGGATACTGAACGCGCAGGCTGTGGAGAATTTTCGCAATTCCGCTACATTGAAAAATTCCGAGACGTTGTAGACGCAACTTCAATTTAGAGCATGCCTCGTTCAATGATGGAAGAATATTAGATCCTCGGACGAGTCAATGATGGCAGTCCTTCGTGCTTGGGCCGGCCATCGTCGAAATCATCGAAGACAACCGGCCCATGCGGAACTTTCGTTTTTAAACTACTGGGGAGTTACGCTGTTGGGGGAAATTGACGCCAAACCGGTCGTTATTATTCTTAGCTCGGCCCGCAAGGCCACTCCCCCCCGTAAATGGCCCGGAAGGGACTGCTTAAATAATTGATAACGCAGTCTAAGAAGCTTTCCTGGGAAGTGTAAAACCCGCTGCAAAGGATGATGCCGTCGACCAACTCGAAGAAAACAGTCTTGTGAAGTTCATCATCTGATCCCGGGCTACGCCATTTGTAGTCCCAGTACCCATAGCCCTTGGTCTTTGCGGTATCGACAATCTCTCCAATGAAAGCATTTCCCTCGCAATCTCTGAGATCGATCAGATGCCTGCCCGTCAGTGCGGGATCGATCGGATGCGCCACCATGGTCCCGTTTAGGTCCAGTGCAAAGATGTAGCGCTCTCCCGATACAAATCGGCCCCGGGAATCGGCGATCTCCCTCAGGAGGGTCTCTTTTCCGGCATTTTCGTAAAGAGCGATCGCGTCCTGCACCCATCTCCTTAGCTCGATGCGCCCGTGCGTATTCATCTCCGTTCTCCCCATTTTGTACCTTTTAGAGTTTCTTCCAATGCGCTGTCCGCCTCTCATAACGCGGAGCCAACCCATCAGGCCGCTTCCAGATAGAGCATCGGCCGTGCCATGGAACCTATCTAACTGAAAGTATTGGAGAGTTGGGTTTTGGGCCTGACAGCGGTTGGATAAAACGAAGGGAAAACTGTGGAGAAACCACCCCATCTGGGTGATCTGACTCTGATAATCTATTGTAAATAAAGAGAAATCGTACTTTGGGGCTGTTTCTACCCAGTTTGGGGTGAAAGCTGCCCATAGGCTTTCATTTTCGTATAAAGGGTCTTGCGGTCGCTGCCCAATGCAGTAGCTGTGCGCCCCCGGTGCCAGCCTTGGAGGGCCAGGCATTTCTCAATAGCGCTTTTTTCATACAGGGCGACTCTTTCCTGCAAAGACATCCCCTTTTCAACCTCATCAAAGAGTCCCTCTACGCTGTTTCCCCAAGGGCCGCCCAAAGATACCCTTCTTTCAATATCCTCGTACCTTTCGCCCAGCCTGGGCATCATCTCCATACGAGCAGACTTCCTCCCTTCCGTTAGAAAGCCGTCCTTGCGGCCAGCAGATACGTTCCCAGCACATTGAGCTCATCAAGTATGCCGAAGGTCCTTTGACCAGCCATTTGGTAATAGACAAAGGCGCCGGCGCGTTCCACCGTCACAGGAAGCGAGCGCATGAACTCCCTCAGATGGTGCGAGACAAGCGCCTTAGAGAGGCATGCTTCTTTAGCGACACGGTTTACGGACTTCTTCTCCGCGCTGACGCAGAGTTGAGTCCGTAGACGATTCTCATCTTCTCTGCCCACGCACCGAAGTCTCCCTGCGAAGCGAAGCCTGTTGCACCCTTCTGTTTGAATTTGTGGGAAAATTTGCAATAATGCCTTTTTAGTGGAACCTTAGGGAGATCCATGACCTCGTATGATAGACTTATATAGTACACTACCGAAAAAAATAACCACTCTGCGTCGCGCGAGCGCTTAGCGGGCAGGCAGGCCGCGCGACAAGTCTATCTGGCGCGTTGGGCGTTCGCGGGTGGCCTGGTGCGAAAACGGCTTTCTGTGGGTGAGGTTTTGCAAACGACGCCGGAACTGGACAAATTGTTAACCGCTGCCGAGCAGGAGCCGGCAAGGCTGGCTGCTCAAAGACCGTTCAAACACAGGGTGCTGGTGCGCAGAACTGAGTTCACGCTGCCCCATATCTTCCGGTACAGGGACGACATTGCTATCCATGAACTCTGCTCTGCCCTGGTGTCGGATGAAGAGCGAAATACAATGATCATCGAGGATGTCCTTGAAGCTGTCGGATTGGGACGGTCTCCAGTAGTCTTAACTGAATGAAACAAGAGTAATTCTGGCAACCGGACGATATTGAGGAGTAAGCAGCCGATGGAAAATTGCGGACCCTTCTTAATGCAGTTAGACACTTGGGGTGGTAGAGGCGAAAACGATGGCGAAATTCCCGATTTTCATCACCGGAGTGAGGGATTCGAATGAAAGAGCGCTCTATTGGCATGAAACTGGCTGATGCCCTGACCAAAAATCAGATTGTCCATCTCCTGGATACGGTCTTCAGGCTGTGGGGCAAAGAAAGGACAAACGAACTTATTTCCGCGGTGGACGAAGACGTTTCTTCAACGCTCTCCCGCTTGCTCGATCCCAAAGCGCCCCCAAAGGGACGTATTGTCTCCGGTGACAAGATAATGGAAGAATGGGGAGAACTTTGGAAGAAATGGGATGAGATCGTCTTTGAGCTGGGCGGAGAAGACGGCGAGTACGTCTACCGGGAGCACCATTGGGAGGCGCCCTGTTTCACATCGGACTCTTTCTGTGATGATCTGGACAAGGTGGCGGGCAAGATGCTTCCTCTGTTGAAGAAAATCCACGAGATCGGCGAAGAAGATGACGACGTCTTTGAGCAAGCGCTCCTCGGCATAGAGAGAGGCATCGAGGACTATCCCGAGTGGATGGGGGCAGACCAGAACGGATGCGGTCTTGGTGCGCCCACAACAGAGTGCGTGCTCAGGTGGGGATGGCTCACGATCGGTTCGGCTCCCGATTTCGTCAGAAAGACGGCTGAGATGGAAAACCGTTTCAAGATCGTCGGACTGAGCCACGCCGCAATGGTCGATTTTTTCAGCTCCCTTCCGGAGAAAGACCAAAGAAAGGTCTACACGTATATCAACGACCACCGTGAGAAGCCATTCTGGCAGGAGAAGCTCAAGTCCTCTCATTCCACATGGCATCAGATCTTCTACGGCTTTCGGGCATCCTTCGAACCCGAGGGTTACCTCGAGGATTGCCGCCGACTGCTTCATGAAGACTGGCACTACGGCCTTCCCCTCATTAGAGATCTGGTTTCCCGCGATAAGAACGAGGAAGCGGAAGACATCGTCGAGCAGACCGTGGCGAGTTTGCTTGAGGCCAAGTGGGAGCCGGAGAAATCTCTCCTCATCTCGGTGCTCAAATTCAGCTACTTCTATGGTTCTCCCAGTGAGGAGGTTATCTCTCTGCTGCAGGACTGGATGTCCATTGCCGGGAAGGTGAACAAAAAGGAGAGGGCGGCCTCGTTGCAGTTTCAGCTTGTGACCTACGTTAACCCATATAATTGGGACACGGTGGCAAAGTGCTTCCGCGATTTCAACCGTCTTCCGTTCTCTCAAGCGGCGGCGAGACTTGGCGGGCAATGGAAAGACTACACCCTGCACGCCCAGTTGGGCTGGGATGCCCCAAGACGCGGAATATCAGATGACTGTTGGGTCATGTGGCTGCTCAATGTGAGCCTGGATGAGCCTGCGGATGGAGGCCGGTTTATCTCGAAAGCAAACGAGTGGCTCCGGTCTCTCATGAAGGCGCCTGCAGCGCAACTGAAAGGACAGCAGGACCTGCTTTCCATGCTCACGTGCGATTTGATGCACTTTCACGAGCCTGCAGCGAAATATCGCCGTCTATCTGAAGCGATTTGCCGGTCCGGAGATGACTGCAGAGAGCTGACCACAAGCAGAAGGCAGTGGCTGAAAAAGGTGGAGGCCAATCAACTCACACCGCTCGTTATCCAGTGTTGGAAGCACCACGTGGTGCATCTGGTGCCCGATCCGGGTCAAGCCGAGAATTCGGTCTACACCGATCATGCCCGATGGCTTGCCGCACTGAACGAGCTTGATCCATCGGCCTACCGGAAGGTCATCAATCAATGGAAGGAAACCCTCAAGAGGCGTAGGAAACTGTGGAAGGCAATCCAGGAGCACCGCCTGCCGCTGTAGTGCAAACGGTATTCCGGCAAGAACCACACGATGTTCAGAAACCGATCAGACATATTCGACCTTGAGAGGCTTAAGACCATTCTTGATAACATTAAAATGGTCTTTGTCTTCGGTGTATAGCATTGCCCCGATGGATATTGCCCCGAAGGCAATCTGAACATCGTTCACAAACCCCGCCATCTTCACCAGTGTGTCGTATGGACGGGAAAGACCAGCAAAGAAATGACCCATTGCGATATAGTGATCGGCATCCAGGGTGACGATTCGTCTCGCAGCTGCGTAAGGCTTTTGGAGCCGTTGAACGAGTCGTTCAGCCTTTTTGATTCTGGCTCCAGCCCAAAGCTCCATGAGAGTGATGGCCGAAATATACTTTACCGTGCCGCGGCACTGAAGCTCTTCAGCATGCGACCGGTCTCGAATATAAGAGATGTAGATATTGGTATCGAACATGACCTTCATTCGAAGACCTCATCGATCAGTTCCCCTTTTCCACCCGCCCTTTCATGAGCCCCGATTATTTCATCGTCGATGATCGCCAGTTCCAAGGCTTTGTTGACCGCCTCCTTATCCGTTCTAACCCTGAAAATCATACGAACTTTGTCAATATGGTCTTGGTCCAATTCAATTGTCTTCTTAACCATCCGACTCATCACGCCTTCCCTTTCTTGACCCATACGTTTTTTCATATTATATGGCTCGAGGAGTGGGAGATCAAGAAAATACAGGCACTGAGTCCATCTTCCACATTCAAACCATTGGTGGGTTTACCGAAACCGTCCCATCCAATGTGGCCTATTCTGCCAAGAGATGCAAGGCGGCCCTGATATCTTCGGACGCGCCGGGATTTTTCCTGATAAACCGCCGTGCAGAACGAACAAAGGAGTTGGAGGGCAGCAGCGGACGCTTCATGAAAGTATTTCCGACGTGGAAGTACCCCGATTGCGGCATTGTTCTTAAAATGAGTTCGGAACGGAAAGGAGGAGCGAAGGTGGTGGAATCGATCGGCGTCTCCGCTCCCAGCACTCTGGTGACGACCGGGGGGATTCACATCGGGAGCGCGGAACGCGAGGTCATCAACGCCTACGGGCGGTACCGGGACCCGGAAGAACCTGCGAAGAAGGGCAAGCAGTTCGTGGCCGGTTCGATTTATGATGGAATGATCTTTGATCTCCAGGATGGCAGGGTGGTCAGGATTTTCCTTGGGGCGGCCGCAGAGTAAGGTGATTTTTCATGACATAGAAACTGGGACGATGGCTCTTGCGCATCCGTACACAATCGTCGAGGGCCTTTGCCAATTGACCTGAAGAACCTGGAGTACTCGCTTCATTTTGTCCGTCAAGGCGATGATGGCTTCAGATTCGAAGGTCTGGCGGTGGGGCCGTATTAGAAGGCTGTGGCCGATTCTGTGTTGCTCGACATTCTCGACCAGGCGGGATGCATGTTCGATCTCCGGTGTATTCTTGGGCAAGATTCTGAAGTAATGCATGGCGATGGAAAGGCGGTGACAACTTTGAAAGCGAAAATTCCGGCGAAGATACTCACTGTGATCTCTTTACTGCTGTTTATCTTACTATTGAGCCATCCGGCTGTCCCTGAAAACGCTTTTACTCAAAGCTTAAAGCTAATCTATGACGGCAGGTTGTCACTTGCTCCAACCAAGCTGTTTCCATCGGAAGAAGCGCTGATGAAGGAGAAGATATTGCCCGCTGCCCGCAACCTATGGCATGAGCAGGAGAGTGATCTGGTTTGTGCTCCCGGTTTCGAAGCAACTGCTCTTGACAGCGCTCGAGGCTCATTCACAAGACCAAAGTCAGACCAAAGAGCAATTTTATACAGGTATTGCGAGACCGGTCACAATATGGCCCTAAACGGGATCGCCATAATCGAAAATGCTCAGGTGGTCACCCACATTGTTTATGAGGGAGGATGGGATAACAGTATCGGCGCAATGCCCGACTTGAATGGCAATGGTCTGTCAGGGATTCTCGTGGCTTCAGGTGGGACAAATCAGGGAGTAACGTGGAAATCGATTTCGATCATTGAGATTTCAGGAAACAGGGTCACGAAATTTGGTCAGACGGAAACATATTCGGACAATTGCGGCGTTGGCGAAAAAAATGGCAAAGCCGAGGCGTGCAGGCTTTTCGTGAAAGTCGGGAAAACGCCCGTATTTTACCGTGAGGCTTTTGTCAACAAAGGCGTTTGCGATGGAGGTACGTGGACTAAGTCTGGAACTCCCGGGCAGATTTCACTCAAAGAGGACGAGACCGAATATCAGTTCATCAAGTGAGTAAGTTTCATCTTAAGGTATTCGACTATAAACCGGGCCGGGTATATGCCGAATATTCGGCAGAGGAAAAAACCACAACCGGCTGGCTCAAAGAGTCTGATCTGTTTCCAATTGAGCCGCCCGCTCAATAGTTGCTTTCTCTGAATTGCCCGGAGATGAGCTGCAACCGGCGTCCGAATTCGAGGGGTACCTGGAGAATGATATGAAGATCATGCGAATCATCTTGCCGGTATTCTTTCTCATCCTCTTTTTTGCTGCCACGAGCAGCAGTGATGAGAAACCAGGCAAAAAGTCATGCAAAGAACATCCGATGCTTTCAGGACCGTGTTTCAAAGTCAGGGGCCGGATGAGTTTTTACAATGGCAATCCGACTGCAAGAATATGGCCGCTCGGGACGAAGCGCATGCTTGGAATATCGCAGGGCCGGTTTTATCTCGAAGACTACGCGAATGTGCCAGATGAGTTAGTGCGCCGGCTCAGTTGGGAGACTGAGATGTTTGCGGATTTTACGGTATGCCCCTTTACTGATGACAGGCCGGGCGAAATGAGGCTGATATGCGTTGAATCTGCTGATAACATTTCAATAAAAAAACGGAAATAGCTTCGTATGGTCAGGCACTTTGATTCAGCGACGCATCGAATCGTTCACTCACCGCCTCACCACAGGGGTGCCGGCCTTGAGGCGGTAACGGAGCCAAACCATTGCGGCGCCCAACAGCAAGCCGATGAGAGCTGCTGCCCCGGCCGACTTGAGGAGCAGACTCCGCACGGCATGTTCCAGCATTGGATTGTGAAACGGGTCGAGCGAGTTGTGCGCGCGCACAATCAACCACCTGCCGCCCACCTTTTGACAGGTCGCCGTCCAATGAGAGGTGAACTCAAAGACCTTGCCGCTGTCGTCCACCAGGGTGTTCTTCGCATTGCCGCGGCACAGGGCGATGTCTCCTTTGAGCGAACTGAGCTCGGGGTCCAGGTCGACTTTGAAGGAACCGCTCTCCCCGAGCATTTTCCGGCGGGTCTTTGCCCATTGCGTCTTGAACGCATCGAAATCCGTGAACTCGCGATCCGTGAAAGTGACTATGGAGAACTCCGGGGCCAGATAGGGCCGGATCGTGTCCAGGTCGTTCCGATTGATGGCGTTTTCCGCAATCCTGCGGATGTTGCGCAGAGCGTCGTGATCGGCTTTGTTTTCTTCCTGCGCTACAGCCGTCACGGGCATCAGGGCCAGGAGCCCCACGAGTATGAGCTTCATTGCGGCAAGTGCCTTCATTGGCATTCTCCTCTTTGCGCAAAGATCAACCCCATGGTGAAAGGCGTGACCGGAATAGGCCTGTACCGAGGATCGGAAAACCCCGCTTCTCGCAGCCAAAGGCTCAGGGATTCCTGGCTGAAAACCCGCCCGTGCCCGGTTCGCAGGGCCAGCCCGAGCTCATAGAGGGAGGCGTTGAGCTCCCCGTCCGGTTGGTCGTGAAAGACATCCACCACAAGCATATGACCACCGGGTTTGAGCGCGGCGTGCAGCCGTCGAAACAGCCGAAGTATCCCGTCCTCCGTTTCCAGATGCACCACATTGGCCGTGATGGCCAGGTCGTACCCGGCGGATTCAAGCTCTACCTCGTGGTAGCTGCCCGGCAGTGATTGGAAACGGTCGCCCAGGCCGGTCCGGTCGGCGTAATGCCGCGCCATCTCCAGGACGTTCGGCCAGTCGATGGCCGTGATGCGCGCTTGTGGATCATGCAGAGCAAAGGTCTGGCCCCACACTCCTGAACCGGCGCCCACATCCAGGATACTCAACTGCTTAAGATGAGTGCCGATTCCCAGCATCCCGGCGGCGGCCATGGCAGAGGGGAGCATCATCCCGCGCAACGACCGGGCCTGCTCGACGTAATGCTTCCGTCCCTCCTCCGGGTCGTCCATGCGCTGCAAGGGCCGGCCGGTCTCGAGGTAGGACGGCAGGTAATCCCAGTATTGGTTGCCGAGATCCTGGTAGGTCCCCGAGAGAAAGTGGAGAACCGGCATCGGCAGATATTCTTCCCCGGTCATCTGCACGATGCCTGCCGTACAAAGGGCCCGCAGCAGCAGAGCGGTAGGCTTCTCGCGCAACCCGCACTTCACGGCCAGGGCTGCAGCCGTGTGCCTCCCCCCGGCGAGCGCCTCCAGCACACCGGCCTGGCGGGCAGCGTGGAATACTTCGACGACACCCTTCATGCTCATGAGTTGAAAATAAGTTTCCAACGCCTTCAGTTGTTCAGCCGAGTCCATAAGGCTATCCCACCTTTCGGGTCAGGGTGACTGTGAAAATGCCGTAGGCGTCTATGCTTGAATCCACCCGTTGGAGGCCCGCTTCGGCCAGCAGAGCGTTGAGTTCGGACTGGCTTCGGCGGCGCATGACCCAAGGGGTACCGTCGCGGTTGGTCAAGGTCCGGGCGATCATCTCTATCTGGGGATGCCAGGGCTGCCCCGTGCAGATGAGGTAGCCGCCGGGCTCGAGAGAGCCGGCTATGGCTCTCATTGAGCTTAGGACCCGTGTGTTGTCGGAGATCAGTTCGTAGAGGCCGGATACCACCGTAATGTTCGGCCTGAAAGGGAGGCACGCATACGACTTTTCGTCGAACGCATCCCCGATTTCAAATTCGATTCCACCGAGCCCCCATTGGGCAGCCAGAAGCCGGCATGACTCCAGATTAGCCGGATCGATGTCTCGCAGCAGGACTTTGACGCGGTCACCGAGCACCCTTTTGATTTCGAGCAGATACCGTCCATGGCCGGCGGCCACATCCATTATGCGGGCTTCCCGTCCTTCGTTTCGGAGTCGCGCGGCGGCCACCGAGATCCATTGCTTCAAGCTCTCCTTGCGGAGCTTTATTCCACGCCAACCGATGGAATTCAGATACACCTTGTCGATAAGCCGGCCCAACCACGTCACACCGGAAGGCTGGTTGCGGTAGACGTAGTCGAGGGTATCTCCCGAGTTGAATCCCGTTTCCAAGCCAAGCCGGATGCCATGGCTGAGTCTTCCCAGCGTCCTCATCGCCAGCGCCTGCAGGCCGAAAAAGGCCGTTACGGGCATTGAAGCCGGAGCCCGAAGCCGGTCGTACTCACGACGCGTGTACCCTTGCCGATCGGCCTGAAGCACATCTTGCCCCGGTTCTTCGTCAAAACAGGATTGGATGAACCGGCGCGCTTTTGCGACGGCTTCCCCTCGGTTCTTTTCAAAAAAGATGCCGTGGTACATCCCCGGGAAGACGTGGTGCTCTTTTCGGGCTGCAGAAATAGCAGCAAAGAGCCTCCCGTGCGAACGGTTTTCAACCACGTAGTCGGATCCGGCCGAAAAGATCTGGGTCGGCGCCGTCACGGCGCCGGCGTCCGAGAGAATCCGGGTGGCCGTATCGTGCAGTCCCAGCAGTACCCCAACGGAGATGATGCGGGTGATCAGTTTATCGGCGTCGTAAGCCCTTGCTTCCTGGGCGTCGTGGGTCAGCATGGCGGCGCGGATATAGCTCCTGACCATCGCCTTCTTGTTGATGCGCAGCAGCAATCGGAGCAGAGGGACGGCCAGAGGGACATACAGCCTGATGCGCAAAGCGGGAGCGGCGAGAACCATGCATCGGACGTGTGCGCCATAGTCGTGGACCCAGGTGAGGGCGCTTACCGCGCCGACACTGTTGGCGACAATGGCCATGTTTTCCGGCGCGATCCCGTGTCTGTCCCGGATGTGGTTGATGAAGGAATTCAGGTCCTTTACCCACACGTCATAGGAATCGGCGAAACCTCGGTCGCCCGGGGACCGCCCATGGCCGCGCAGGTCGAAGGCAAAACCGGAGAATCCATCCAGGGACAGTTCGCTGTAGAGCGAACGTAACCGGCCGCTGTGCTCGTGACCGCGATGGAGCAGGATCAAAGCCTTTCCGTCTTCACCGCCGGAGGCCCAGGCGCGATAGTACAGTTCACCTCCATCCCAGGTTCTGAAGGTTGATTCGGTTTCCAGGTCATGGCGCAAAATTTTGGCTCTCCAGTGTGGTCAAATCCATCTGATAAACCAGTAAAGAAGCGGTGCTGTCACACACAGACTGTCGACCCGATCGAGCATACCTCCGTGGCCGGGCAGCAGATGACCGGTGTCCTTGACTCCCGCGCTTCGTTTGTAGGCAGATACGATGATATCCCCCAGGAATCCGCCCATTCCGATGATCAACCCTGCCCCGATGCTCACCGGCCAGCGCATCCATGTGAAGACCCCGGCGATGCCGGCCGACAGCGCTGTGGTGGTCAGGGTCCCTCCGATCAGCCCGGCCAGAGTTTTGTTCGGGCTGATGCGAGGAACGACTTTTCTGCGCCCCAGGCCCTTCCCCCACAAGTACTGAGCGACATCGTTGAGTGAAGTCATCAGGAGCAGAAAGAAAAGAGTGCCGGGACCGGTGTAGCGGCCTACATCTGCAGGGACCGGCAGTTTAACGAGAAGAATGACATGGCTGAGGCCTGCGGCCGAAAAGAGAAAGGCCAGGCCACTGAGGAAACTGTCCCTGATCGACCGGGTGGCGGCGAAGACCCCGAGGACAACGGCAGAGAGCCCCACAGCGAGCACCGCCCAAAAGGGGACCCACTCCGGCCGCCACACGAGAAACGCATATAGAAGCACCGCCGCGGCAGTCATCACTCCGCAGGCAAGACGAAAGTCTTGCCCGTGGAAGCGAAGCGCGGCGAACTCCTTCATGGCGAGGATGCTCACGGCGCAGAAAAGGGCGCCCAAGCCGACGACCCCGCACGACATGGCCAGGAACACACTCAGGCAGATCAGCCACCACGTACGGATGCGCCTGCTGTTCTTCAGGGTTTCCGGAGAGGGACGAATGTGCTGGAAGAGCTCAGCCACCGCAGAGGCAACCATAAGCAGGCCGGCAACGCCGGCCCATGCCCACAGTAACGGCTGATGCTCCAGGACGGCCATTCAGGCGGCTTCCCTGACCGCATTCCTGCAGCGGTTGAATATGGTGAAAAGCAGCAGAGTGATGATCACCGCGAAAATCACATTCCAGATCACTGGACTTGTCAACCCCAGGGCACAGGCGAGGCCGCACGCACCGAAGGCGAAGGCCCGGTCGCTCTTGCCCATGGGCCCCTCAAATCGCCGAGGCGCGCCGATCAAAACAGCCGCGACTCCCGCCTGTTCGCTGACCATCGCAAGCACAACGGCGCCGACGGGCAGAAAAGGGTTGACACTTGGCAGGAGGGCGAAGGGGAGGTAGAGGACGGCATCCGCCGCAACGTCAGCGACCTCGTTCAGCAGCGTCCCGGACGGAGAGCAGCGGTTGAGCTCCCTGGCTATCATCCCATCCAGGGCATCGGCGGCCATACGCACAAAGAGGAAGACCGGGAGTGAAAGGAAGGAGACCCTGGAGCCGGTGCACAACCACAGCCCCATGGCTGCTGAAGCCAGGAGCGTGGTCGTCGTGATCATGTTGGGCGAGATCCCGCCCCGATGCAGCGGACCACAAGCCGGACGCAGCAAGCGCTGCAAGGCGGGTTTGATCTGGTAGATGCTTGGCATGTTGCAACCGCCCCGTATCGGATTTGTCCCGGTCGTCGCCTTTCAATTCCAGGTACCACAGAATGTAGTGACTCTTAACATTTTTGCCGGACACAGTCTACGAGATCGTAGAAATGGGGAAGCTGGAGTGCGAAGCAAGAAGCAAGGAGCAAGAATATTCGCAACCGGCCGCCATGTTCAAATATTGAAAAAGTCCTTGGCGGGAGTGGCAAAATCAAGTATTTGCTTTGGTCTAACCCGATCGTGCTGTGTTCCGGCACTTCGCCGTCCACATCGGTCCATCAATTCACCACATAAGAGAGCCGGCCGGCCATGGCAAAGAGACGATTAGGAAAATTGCGTCCGCGCTATCGATTTGCTCTGAATCCATACTCGTACATGCGATGGAGCAAGTGCCCGAAATGCAGCCGGCTCACTTACATGAGAAAATTCCCTCTGCTCATCCACATGGATGGATACGGCCTTCTTAACCTGGGCAAGACCTGCCGCTACTGCGCGAAATGCGAGTTTATAATAGCCCACCAGGACCAGCTCTAGAGTGTAATGGCGGAGATTTTTTCGGGACCTTACCCCGATGTTGTCGGAAATGAGTATCTGGTCATAGGGGTAGTCGAGCAAAAAGTCTGGAAGCGGGGCTTGGTCGAGCCGCTTCGCATCGAAGAGTTAATTGAAAACACGTCGGATTTTAAGGAGCATCTGGTGCTCAGGTGCGATCCCGGAGGGTGGGTCCCTCCCGGGTACAAAGGATGATAAATGCCTGGAACAGGGCTACAGCCTCCACAATAGGGACAGTGACCTTTCCTCACTGGTGACAGCATCAATAATGTAAGCGACTGTCGCTCAATAAACCTCTTGATGCGTTCCGATTAAAATACCATATTTTCGGCTCACTGCTCACCGTTCACTGCTCACCGTTCACTGCTCACCGTTCACTGCTCACTGCTCTCCCGGCATCCGCTCCCAAAACGCGCCCGGAAATCCCTGAAGATAGTTGCCGAAGAAGCTCGACAGGAACCAGATACCCATTTAAATAACTATATTACGGCTGATTCTCGAGCTAAGCGAAAGGTCGATTGGGATAGATAGAGATCGCCAATAGTGAGAATTAAGACAGTCCCGAGGAGCCAGGCTACGCTGCCGCGCCCCGGCCCGTTTCAATCAACCCCTGCAGCAATGATGAGAGCTGCAGGTATGATCCAAATATTGAAAGATCCCGGATAACCCTCATCAGAACGCCATATACGAGAGTTACATTGTATTTTGAGTTGACTGGGGCAGTTTGTCGAACTCACCCCACCTGATTGAGTAGGACTAGAATTGTGAGAATTACTTTGGCATCGTACTTAACGGCTGGTCAAATAACGGCAACACACCGGGCGGAACCTCTCGCGAAGGGTTTTCCAGGTATTGCCGGCCGATTGCGTTACTCATAAGCTTTTGAAAAACGCCAAAGTCAACATCCAGATCCGTAGCCGAGCTGCTGCCGCCGGGAACCAGAAGCTGTATTGTCGCAGGCGGCTCATTTAACGTCAAAGGCGTCAGATTACGGAGCTGGTCAAAGGTCTGAGCGGTGTAGAATACACGGACAAGATACCCTCTTTTCGACTGTCGCAGTTCAAAAACGAGCGCTCCGCCTGGAGCACAAAAATCCGGTTGATATCCGGGCAGCTGCCAATGCATGTTAAGAAGTCCCGCCAATCCGGCCACGTACGTATCAGAGCTGATAGCGGCAACTATCCGTGATCCGACGCCACCAAATGCTCCGGGAACTTTAGAGCCGGTTACGGCCTGCTGCATGGTGCGGAGTATGTGCGAGGCGGCGTTGGAGCTCTGCACCTGGCTGAGGCAGGGCGTACGCACTTGAATACTAAATTTAGTGTCTATAATACGTGTTGTCTGGGAAAGTAGCTCCAACGTAGGAAGTCGGCCCCAGGCCACATCATTCGGCGCGAAGCCATCGGCGTATTGCATGACAAATGGATCGGACGCCCCATCGGTGTCACTCAGTCCACCGGCATTAATGACGTTCCCTGTCATAATATTCTGTGTATTGGCAGTAAGAGGAATCGGTATAGCGGTCGGGTCAATACAGGGTGTCTGTGTCTGTGATGACGGACAATACTGCGGCGTAGGGGGCGGTGGCAGCGTTCCTAATGGATAGTCGAAGAGCACGCTGCGGATTAGAGAAAACTCGCCACTGTAAGCGGATGCCAACGCTTCTCCGCTGTTGAAAATCCCCTGGACCTGGGCGGCGGCGAGATTGGGATCGACCTTCGCCACACCTGCCGCTATTGGATCGAAAACCGGGTCGGGGACTTGAGGGTTAACAGAGAAGGAGTGTACGGGCGGAGGAAAGCTCGGGATCAACCCGGTCCCAAGTGCGTTAGCCGTCATCCATGAGCGTTCTATGGAATTGGAACGGAAATACGAGTGCAGTGCATCTGTTCGATCGTTGCCCGTCAGAAGTCCCTCGTAGCTCAGGTATTGGCTGTAATAGGCGCCGAGCAAGGTTTCCGCCTTCACCCCATTCGGGGTCAAACAGCCGGTCGTGACCTCAAAAGGGGGATAGACATCGACTGCAAACGGTTGCAACAGTGCCAGATCCACAGAAGATGAGCGTATACTGTGGCGGCCGAAGATGATGATCTGCTTAAGAAAGGAACCATCCCCGCTACCCCAACCCGAAACTCGTAAAGGTGCGAAAGGACGGGTGTATTTGTTAAGTTAACGGCATTAGGTCCGACCCCGTTGCGGCACCGATACCGACCTCTTCTTTGGACATGGGAACAGGCTATTCGCGAAAGTAGAAAAACAATCGCAACCTCTTAATCTAAGAAAACTCTCCGTTGAAGGCTATCGTCAAACTCGCTTGAAGGACAATCTACAACAAGACGCCCTTCACGAAAACCGATAACTCGGTCAGCTATTCGTGTGGCTTTAAGAACATCGTGCTCGACCAGAAGAATGGTCACTCCTGATTCCTGGGTAGCATGCTTCAGATGCCCTAACATCGTTGAACGGGCCCTTGGGGACAAGCCCGCAAGTGGTTCGTCGGCAAGCAGAAGACTCGGTGGAACGATAACCCCACAGGCGAAGGCCAGCAACTTTCTTTCACCTCCTGAAAGCGAGACCGCTGTCCGTCTTGCATTGTCATTCAGCGATGAGAATCTTTGCAGAGCCAACTTTATTAGGCGCCTGCGATCATTTCGCGCCTTCTGTGTACAAGCTAACTCTAAGTTAGTGACAATGCTCAGGGTAGAGAAGAAGGCTTTGCGTTGAGGAACATAAATAATGCCTTGCTGCCTCATTTTATGAGGCGGGCAAGCAAGTCTCGTCCCTTCCCAAAAAACACTACCGCTGGATTCTGGGAGTAGACCCATTATGGCCCTTAACAATGTCGATTTTCCGGACCCGTTCCGGCCGACAAGCAGTGTGATTTGTCCCTTGGGTATATGGCACGAAATATCTTCTATCACCTTCCGGTTGACATAACCGCCGGATAACAAATCAATATTTAACCCTGTACTCTTGTCCATCAGATTCCTCTGATCCCAGAAATGCCTCAAGGACCGTCCTGCTGCATAAAACGTCGTCCGGTGGTCCTTCCACAAGAAGATTTCCTTGAGATATGAAAAGCACCCGGTCAGCCACCTTTCTCAAAAAATCCATATCGTGCTCGATAATTAAATAAGATCTGCCCGGATGCTTTTCTAATAGAATCCGCGCGGCAATCGGCCTCATGTGGGGTGCCATTCCCGCAACTGGTTCGTCAAGGGCAACCAGGGGTGCATCAGAAAGCAAGCAGAAACCAAGGTTTAAGAGTTTTATTTCCCCGAAAGAAAGGTTTCGGCACTTCTCGTTTGCCTTTTTTGCTAAGCCTAATTCTTCCAAAAGCTGATCGCACTGCTTTTTGAGGCTATTTTCAAAGTCCTGCCAGGTCCCTTTCCGGAGAGACCATAACCAGCTTTCACCTTTCTGGTCTATTGGTACTGTCATCAAATTTTCCAGGGCCGTTAATTCGCCAACAAAGCGAGGGCGTTGAAAAGTGCGAATAAACCCTAACCTGGCAATTTGATCAGGCCGGACTTTGGAGATGTCTGTTCCTGAGAAAAAAACCCGGCCTGCGTCACATCGGAGATAGCCTGCCAGCACGTTAAGCAACGTGGTTTTCCCTGCACCGTTAGGCCCTATTATTCCCAAAATCTCCCCCCTGCCTACCTTAAAGGAGACATCCTTTATTGCTTCGAGCCGACCGAAAAGCTTGGTCAAATGGCTTGCTTCCAAGACTTCCATTTTCTCAATCAAGTCCTCTGTTCTACCCCGACATGAAGACGTCCCAAAAGGCCCTTTGGCCGGTAAAGCAATACAAGATAGAGCAAAATACCAAAAATGATCTGCCTGAGATTTGCGGCAGCCTGACCTGTCAGACCTACCGACCGTAGTAACTCGGGGATAATGACTACAATTGCGGCGCCCGCGATGGAGCCTCTATTGCTCCCGGCCCCTCCTACAATCACCATGGCGAGCAGCATCACGGAATCCATCACTCCAAACCCGCTAGGGTCAACTATACCTACTATCCAGAGATAAATGACACCCGCGAGTCCGGCAATGGAAGCTGACACGGTAAAGGAAATAAGCCGTTGAGTACCAACCCTTTTGCCCAAACTACCGGCAAGTGTTTGGTCTTCTCTGATTGTATTAAGGACCCGTCCCAAAGGTGAGCGCCGCCAGCGCCGGGTGATGAGAGAAAATCCGAGCACGATGAAGCAGATAGGTAATAACAGAATCTTCGAAGGGTTGCGGGCAAGTCCTGTCCCATGTGGAGCCAAGTCAACCACCATTCCAAAAGCACCGCCGGTTAGACTCGTCCAATGAAGTATTACGCTGAAAAAGACAAGGGCCAGCCCGAAAGTCGCAATAGCAAAGAAATCACCATTTATTCGGGACAGAGGTATCGCCAGCATTGCTGCCATAGCTGCAACAAAAAATGGGGACAGGAGAGAGGACAACCATGGAGAAATTCCGAGTTTGGTCACCAGCAGCGCCGCCGTATATGCCCCCATCCCGAAGAATGCCGCGTGGCATAAGGACATAAGCCCCATTTCGCCTGCCACCATGTTTAACGAAATGGCCAGCAGCGCATAGAGCCCGAATATACACCCGATCATCATCCAATATTCCATATGGGATTTCCCCCAAAAGCCGGTTCACATCTACTGCATCTCATCGCCCACCAGAATCTCAGGCCTGAGGAACAGGTACAGGAATAATACTGAATAAATAAAAATATCCTGCCACATGCTCCCCAGGTACCAGATCACGGCGGTGCGGACAGAAGCTAACATCACTGAAGCCAAGACTACGTATCTGATACGGTATATTCCGCCGACAAGAAGAGCGACAACACCGGGAAGCAACCAATCGAATCCCATGCCGGGAGAGATCGAGAGATCCATTCCCACGAGCGCGCCAAGTCCGCCTCCAACGGCCGAGGCGATCAAGAAAACCTTCATCTGAACTGATAGAACGTCGATGCCGAAGATTGTGCTCAGTTCTGAATGTTCTGCCACCGCAGCCTGTTGTTTCCCGAATATGGAGAACGAAGCGGAACAGCCCATGAGAACTGAGACCCCAACAGCAAAGGCAATGAGCCAGCACTGGACCACTGTTAGATGCCCGCCTGCGAACGAATAGACCGGCATCTGTTCCAAAGACCAAACGGACCTGGCATCTTCACCGAATATAAGGGCGATGGTATGCTGGAATATGAGGTGGATTGCAAGAGACGCCAGGAGGAGAACAAGGGGAGATGCTCCTTTTGTCATCAAGGGACGGAGGAAGACCATAAAAGAAAGCGTTCCTGCCGCGCCTGTCAGGATAACAGCCGATAGAAACGCCCAATAGGGATTTGCAGCGCAATAATTGAAAAATGACCAGGCGGCGTAACCGCCGATGGAGATCGTAAGCGCGTGCGCGAAATGAAAGAACCTCGCCGTAACATAGACCAGGCGAAAGCTGAGAGCAGCCAGGACTATGGCGCTTGCAGCAATCAGAGTATTGAAGACAAGTTGCAAAACGTGTTCCGATCTCCGCTACTTAACTACCTGTAATTTACCTTCCTTGATTATATACCGATCAAATCCGCCGCCGATTTTGTCCCCGTGTTTATCAAAGCGAATATCGCCTGAGACGCCCTGATAGGAAGGCATGTCAAGAAGGTAGTTCCGGATCGCTTTTCCCGTAGCGGCGCCGGATTGGACGGCTTGGGACAGGACCATTATCGTGTCGTAGGAGTACGCCGCGTACACTTCGGGTTGTTCCTTATACCTCGCGGCATACTCGGATGCGAAGTGTTCGTATTTTGCTCCCGCAAGCTTGGCGGGCGCCACCAATCTGCAGCCCTCGGCGGCTTTGCCGCCGACTTCAACGAATTCAGGGGAACTCCAAACATCTCCGCCAAAAATGGGTACTTTAACCTGGAGTTGTTCAGCCTGTTTTACGAAATTGCCTCCCTCCTTGCCGTGCGTAATCACATAGAATGCCTCTGCCTGGCTTCCTTTGAACTTTTCAATTTGAGTACGGAAATCGGTCTGTCCTTCCTGAATCCCGTCGCTCGCTACGATCATGCCCCCAAAAGAGCCAAGGTCCTTCCCGATCGCTTCGAAAAGGCTCTGGCCCCACGTATTGGCGAAATACAACACGGCAATCTTTTTGATCCCAAGCTCCTTGAGCCAATTTGCCATAACCGA
The DNA here is from genome assembly GCA_049520035.1 of Syntrophobacteraceae bacterium. GTDB lineage: Bacteria > Desulfobacterota > Syntrophobacteria > Syntrophobacterales > Syntrophobacteraceae > SbD1. The sequence goes on from JBEKQE010000091.1 coordinate 24,829, forward strand.
GGCCTGGGCGGTATCAGACGGCGCGACCCGGAAAAAATAATCGCCGCCTTTCGTGCTAAGCTCAGGGGATGAGGCGATAGGCGAGAAGATAACCACCTCTCGCCTGTTCCCAATGCTGGCCATGGCCATCGTCTGAGAGGATGCGGCAGAGCCGACCACCACAGGGGCTTTATCCCGGTCAATAAGATGTTGCGTCACGGACACGGCCACAGGGGTTTTACCCTGGTCATCCTCGAAGATCAAGCGAATCGGAGTTTTGCCTTGATTTTGAAGATCTGCGATCGCGAGCTCCATCCCTTTGCGGGCGCGTTCTCCATAGGATGCCACGGGGCCGGTGAGAGGCAGGCAGACTCCAATCGGCACCGGGGTGTTTTCTTTCTTGGACTGCACTTTCTCTTTCGAGGAATCAGCATCGGCCAAAAACATTTTACAATCAAAATTTTGTTTCGGGTTTATATTTTCAGCCAGAACTTCATTCCTCTCCGTCGGTGAAGAACCCGGAAACAACAGAGAGCCAATTATTAGAGATACTGATACTAGAATAGATTTCGTCTTCATGCTGGAATTCTTCTCTCATCTGGAGTTACACATTTGACTAATATACATGTCCAATCAATAATTCACTACGTTTACAACCTATTTCCCATATATCACAGGACATGCCAATGCTTCCCTGAAGCCACGTTGCCATTATACAAGTTGGTAACTTTAGTGCGCAATTCATCCCAAGTTGTTCTTATAAGTTCATAATCATATACTACAGTCAAAAACATTGTTTCAGATTGAGGACTCATAGTTGCTAAAAGCATTAAATACCATTCAAGACCGTTTTGTTTCTTTGCATACTTGGCAGGCCTGATGTCCGGCATTTCAACGTTCCAAATATCAGTTGTATCACCTGTTAAAGAACTTCCAACAAACAAAACATCAGGTCTTCCTCGAAACCCTCCCAGAAACTCCTTTTTGCTGCATCCCAATATCTGAGTATAGCCGCTCCCCCGGCACCAATCGGGAGACATCTCTTCCTTCCAATGTTGATTAACTGGCTTAAATATACCAGGACGGAAATGGCTTGTACCATCTTGGAGAGTTAACATAAGACCTTCTATACCATTAGCGTCGTAACCTGTTCCTAAAGAATGTACGCTATAAATATGCGATTGTATGACCCTACATATATGATATCTAGCCAATTTACCGGCCTCTTCTTCTTTCTTTACTGCAGCGATGAAGTCAGGACCGCTATCCGCTTTCACATAACTCCTAGAGGTAAAAAACTCTAAATAATTGTTGTCAGGATCAGATGCTGGTTCATCTTTATGCTTTTTTTCAGTTTTAAAATAATCTGGCATTATGGAGCCTGTGTTATCAAAATAACACCAAGATGGACCACCATCCTTCAACCGGAAATGCCATCCTTCTTCCCACTCCCACTGTTTCCACGTCCAAAGAGGGACATCCGAATCCATTCCTACCTTTGCATCATTATCACTCACTAGAACAGTACGATATACTCGGCCTGGAACGCGAGAGCGAGAAGTGATATCAACAAGATCTCTTAGCGTATTTCTGTATCTTATGATTGGCTCATAAATGTGCCTGGTTTCCTTGTCTAGGCTATGGCGGGGCCAATTCCAGAAATGTGAAGGAAGAACATTTGTGATTGTTGCGACGCAAGGCACAAACTTTCCTTCCTTAGATGCTGATGCTAATTCTCTTCTGATCTCATCTATTACCGCAGCCAGAAAATGGGTATAGAATCCAACATTGGTTGCAAAGAATGCCGCTTGGCCTGGAACTGCTTTGTCGCCTGGGAAAGGCCAGACCTCCTTTGGGACTCGATATATTTCTGTTGTTCCAGATACGTCATCATACTCTTCCTCGAAGTATTTGCTCAATAATGTTCTTAATGCTACACCTCTTAATCCGTCTGGAGTGTCATCACAACCTGAGATCGCACCCCATTTTCCCATTAGCTTCCGGAGTCCCGATGCTAAATCGGGACCTCTTCCAGACCCGATAATTCTGGAATAATGCTCTATCGCTGGAATGGCTTTGACTGCCGAATCAGCGTTAGCTAAGTTGGTTTCGAGGTTTACAGCCGCATTTTTCATATTATTGACAATGTGAAGTATGCCTACTCCAAGGTTTGATAACATATAGAGAATCATCACCCCAGCAATAGCTGCCATACCAGATGTTCTTGCCGATAGAACATTATCAATCTGAAAAAGAAGCGCCAAACTCAGAATAAAAAAAGGAATAAAATATATCAGATAATCTATAACGTCGTGCTCTCGTGTTGGTCCAACGTTACTATCAGTGCGCCTGCTAACATATCCTAAATAGCGTATCAACACTACAATGGGAGGGGCAAAAAGTGAAGTTAAGAATAAAACCATAACTCCGGTCTTGAAAGATTCGTTCCAGTTTCCAGCTACCCCTAGTTTATGGGTAGTTTGTATTCCATTTAACTTCTGAATAATGTCATTTTTAGAATCATACGGAATACCAGGACTATCATTAATAAAATCCTTGAGTTCACTAACTTCGTTTGCAGCTTTGGTCACTACATCGTGAGGCTCATAGTAAACCGCTTTAGAGAAGACATACACAGTAATACCCGCACAAACCCAGATTAGGAGGACAGTACAAGGAATGCCCCATTTAGAAGCCCAACTTAGGCGGGACCTAACGCCATTGATAAACTGAGATTCCTTCCCCTTTTTAGAATCGGCCATCATGACTCCATTCAACAATCGCGTATGGATTCAGGAGCAAAAAAATCTTTAGTTAGCTTCACCAGCTCAAGCGGCAACCACTTAGGAATATTATTCAGGTCAATTCCCACAAAAGTAGAACAGGGACACAGGTCAGAATTCAAAATATGCTCCTTTGCCGCCCTAGTCTCTACAGCCATTTGTATGGACTGATTATCAATGCTCCCAAGGACCTTTGCATCTGCGGGACAGCCTACTATCTTCATGTCTTCTGAAACGGTAAAGGTAAAAAGCGGACGCCTGCATGGGGGGCGCGCGACAATCCGCTGCCCCCACTCGGTCCGGTTGTCGTATCCCAGGGACCTGTCGATACCGCTGATTTTCTGGAAGAAATCATCCGTTTGGCGAAATGTCAGGGCCTCTTTGATCTCCTCATCTGTCCGGCCGATGACTACATAGCTCTCGATTAGCGGAGTCACGCCCAATGCTCGCGCAACAATGAGGAGATCAGCCGCCCGATCACGATTTAGCCGGGTTACCGGCATCTCGACGGCCAATCTTCGATCTCTTCGAAAACGTCCTTTCAGACAATGGGACAATGCCGTTATCGTTCGGCGAAAGGAAAAAGACAGATGGGTCCGGCGGTCATGTTCAGTTTCATCGGTATCCCTGAAAGAAAGAATCACGGTAACGCTCAATTTATCCAAACGGTCGACCAATTGCCGGTCAATCAGGGTTTGGCCGTTTGTAAAAATCACAAAACCAAGCCCCTTTGCCCTCACCCTCTCAATAAGCGCAAAGGCCCCCGGGTCCATGAAAAGCTCGCCAACGCCAGCATAAGCTACTGATTGCCCCCCGCGGCTTATAAGGTAGTCAAGTATCTCATCTAAACGCTCCGGCAGCCAGGAGGTCTGCCAATACACAATCTTGCGTCTGGATCTGTCCATTCCCTGGAAGCAGCCGTCGCACCGCAAGGTGCAGCCAGTTGACAGGTTCAGGTAGGCGAACAGAAATCGAGGATGTTCGTGCAGACCGTCAGCCCATTCACGATTATGTTGGACACACTCCAGCTCTATGTCCCGTGGGAAAAAATAGCCCGAAAGACCGGGCGGAGAGACAAGCGGCCCATCGCCGCAGCAAAGCGGGCGAAAATCCCGTGCATGGAGACGCCATGTCCCATCAGGCATTTCCTGGATGAAATCCTCAAGCTCGCCAAGATCATGGGAACTACACACGCAGCCGGGTCCTGGAGGACCATATTTGAACTCAATGTTGCGAGGTAATGATTTCATGACCACGCGGCTCCATGTGAAATCGCCCCGGTATGACAGCCGGTCCAGGGGTCCTTTAAAAACTCCTTGACCCTTTGTCTTTTCCAGTGGAAGAATGGGGTTTTCACGCGATAGAAAGCCGGAAATATCTCGGGGTGCAGTCTTATCATCGCCTCGGCTTCTTCATCGGCGGATAGTGGAGGCAGATAACCAGGATAAACGAACTCGGAGATATTCTTGGAATCGTAGTATTCGTATCGGTGATGTTTTGCGTAGAAGGTCCCCGAGAGCGGGGCAAGTTGATATAGATTGACTGCCACATTCTCTGAAAAATCAAGTAATTTCGCTGAAACAGCGAGGGTCGTTTCAAAATCAGCTTTGCTCTCCTCCGGATCGCCCCAAATGAGGCTCGCCATCACATTGAAATCCCGCGAAAGCTCTGATATCAGGCCCAAACAGCCGCGAAGAGAGATGCTGTTGTCTTTTAGCCGTGACGATTCCAGGCCGGTAAACAGACCGGCACATCCGGACTTGGCTAAGAGATCAACCATCGACGGCGTCAGATCATCAATTCTGGCATAGCAGCTAAACCGCAAATCTTTTGAATCTTTCCTCAGTTCCTGGAAGCCTTTGCAGAAGGCCTTGACGCGATCAGGCGAAGATAAGAAAGAATCATCAATGACGTGAATCAAATCGGTTTTGATCGTGTTGACAAGCCGGAAAATTTCGCCGAGGACCGAGGCCATTGGTCTAAGACGGATACCTTTACCCCAGGCGCTGTTAACGCTGCAAAATCTGCAATTATGGACGCACCCTCTGGATGTTGACACCTCAAATCGCCCATACTTACTGAAGTCAAAGAGCGTGTAATCCAACGCGGCTATCCGGCAGCCTTTCAACCGGGTACGTGGACTCTTTCCGCTCATGACGTTCCCCTGCCGGCGCAAATGCACTCCCGCCGGCAAATCATGCGGGGTTCGAAATTGTCCGGAAAGAAAGGACAAGACCCCAGGCAAGCCGGTTTCGCCCTCTCCTGCGACGACGCAGTCAATCCAGGGAAACTCCGAAATAGCCTTGGGGCCTACCGTGGATGCGGCTGGACCGCCCAATATAACAAAGAGATCGGGCCTTCGCTGTTTGGCTAACCGTATGGCTGGAATGACAAAAGGCAAAACGGAGTCCCAAACGGACAGTCCGACAAGGTTTGAATTCAGCCCGCCAAGAACATCCGCTAAAGAGCTTGTGTTTAAATGATCGGGTGGAATCGCTTCGGCGGAATTTACGAGTGTGTAATCAAAGCCCATCTTCTTCAAGATGCCTGATATCGCCAAAAGACCTTGAGGAGGAGCCAAATGCCGCAAGTCCCTCACGGGCAAGCAACAGTTCATCAATGAAATGTTTTCTTTATATAGCATGCCCACCAACACGCCGGGATAGGACCCATTCCAGTCAATAAAGCCAGGAACATCCTGAAACCAGGGTTCAACTCATTTCGGATGCTATTTCGGAGAATCTGCCTCTTCTCCTGGGAAGAGTGCCCAGACTTGAATCGTGCAAGAACAGCAAAAAGGTTACGGCTCGGAAACGATAAAGTGCAAAAACCACCACTATGTTGCATTGGCACCCAGGGAGAAAGCATTGCGATTACCCCATGAGCGCTTTTGTTCTAGGCAAAATAGTCATCTGCCGGTCTCTAAAAAATGCGAGGCAAAACCCCGCAGGCGCCGATGCCTATTCGGCCGGGACTATACGCGGAGTTTTTGGGCACTGCGAGAAACAGTCGAATTCACTCCGCTTCACTAGAGGAAACAGTATTGGATCGTAAATAGGCAGACCAGAGGCTGATATTCTTTTACTTGGGTGTTCGGAAATGGGTCGCGAGGGTTCGCCAAAGGTTTCGCGGTGTTCGTCGAGCATAATGGCCCCCTGATTCACTGCAATGATAGAGAATATATATAAAATTGGGGCACAATTACATACTGATCACAGAAGGTCAAGGAGAATGTTCCGCTACAGATCCGAGGTATCCGAGCTTGGGGTGGAGCCGATGTTTCACGATGATTTATAGAGTCCGTGTACGTCACAATACAGACAGGACCTTTCGATTTGGGCAAGTAAAGTGGAATTTCAACCGGCGCTCGCCTCAGGCTCAAGTATCATTGAGGCCTTGGGCGGCGTCAAACTTTTCGCGGGACCAGGAGCATGAAAAACAACCCCAGGATGAACAGCGCCTCCAAAGACAGCACGGCTATGCGCGGGTTGCCGGTCCGGCTGGATATGGCCCCGTAGAGCAGGGGGCCGAAGATCGCGGCTATCTTGGCGCTGAAGGTCATAAAGCCGAAAAATTCCGCTTTCCTTCCTTCGGGGGCCTCAATTGCCATGTAGCTCCGCGCCGCTGCCTGGGTAGCGCCCAACATCAGTCCGGCGCAAACCGAAAGGACATAGAAGGCGAAGATGTCCGAAAAAACGATTATCCCGAGCAGGGCCAATATCCACACTACGATCGTAATGATGAGCGTGCGCACTGTTCCGATTCTACTTGCGAGCACTCCGGAGGCCGCTGCCCCGGCGGTCGCAGACAACTGGATAAGCATGAGGAGGAAAAGATTCTGTTTTACGGTGAACTGCAAAGTGTAAACGGTATAGGATGAGAAAAAGACGATCACGGTCGATATGGCGTCGCTTACGAGGAAATAGGCAATGAGAAACAGGAAAATATGCCTAAGTGAGCGAATTTCCCTGAAAGTCAGGATAAGCCTGGAAAAGCCTTCACTTATAGCCGCCTTTCCCGTTACGCTCGCCTTCGGATCAGGGGTCGGACCTAATGCCGCTAACTTAACAAATACAACTGTCCTTTCGCACCTTTACGAGTTTCGGGTTGGTGTAGCGGGGATGGTTCCTTATACTTACGTTTATAATTTGGGCGAGGCTTGTCCAGACCGCGAGCCTTTCGTCGATATTCCTGCTGATCTCTGGAAAACCGGCGATCTGGTTTGAAGTTCACACGGTACCTTGCACAATATTGCACGAAAGTTCGCCATATGGAAGGCCAGAAGTCCACGTCAGCACTGGACATCAGGTGTTTCAAGAACAGGCGCGTCTCGGTCAGAGCGCGTGCAAAACTGATCCAAGAACATAATCTTCTTGTGGTGAATCGAGTGGAGACCTCTTAAGCACACACCGCCTGCCTCCTCCTTGGTGGTTTCAATCATGGAATATCCCTTGGCAGAATAGGCGCCAACCGACAGCTCCAATTTCTTATCGTTGTACGCAAAAAATTTCTTCAAAATCACCATCAGCTCGGGCATAGCGAAAGTCAAACTTCCTGCTAGAAATCCCGATGTGGCCGGAGTGCATAACGAAAATGATTTGCATATGTTAACTCGCGATTGCTGAAAGAACAGTAAGATGCCGAGCTTCCTGTAGTGCCCCTTACTGTTTGCGCATTAATTTTGAAATGCCAGGTTACCACATGCCGGCCTGTAATATTGTGCAATAACAGCTATCTAGCTTATGTCAATCGAAGGAATGGCATCAATCCCCCGCTTTCCAGGCAGTTTTGTCATTTTCTGCAACCACCCGCTCCAACGGGCCTCCTGACGCCATTTTCGGCTCACTGCTCACCGTTCACTGCTCACTGCTCTCTTGGCATTTGCTCCCAGAATGTACCGGGTAACCCGGAAAAGTAGTTGCCGAAAAAGCTCGACAGGAACCACACACCCATCATCATTGAAACTATCCGCGCCGGCGCTGCCTTCGTCACCAACGAAAGGCCGATCGATCTGAAAAGGGCTGGTTTGATCCCTCCTTTGCATAATTACGAAAGTGCTCGGGCCGGACCTACCCCGTTTCATAAGATTAATCGAGGAATCTGGCTTTACCGCTCTTATGAGGAACTGATGTTTTTATCCGTCTCCAACGGTGTCCATCCACCCCGCTGCGCTTCTCCATGTGTGGCTGGGAATTGAGGAATTCGTTTTTCGCTGCTCCTCGCGTAGCGATAGAACCAAAAGGAATTATTTCTCTCTGCTCCCCGCTCCCCCGTGTCTCTCCCTGACCTGTCTATGACCAGTCTCCGCGTCTCCGCATCTCCGCATCTCCGCATCTCCGCATCCCCACGTCGCCGCGTCTCCGCGTCCCCGCTCCCCTTTGCCGCTTCTGGTTGCCGTTTCTTTTGCCGTTTCTATTGCCGCTTCTGGTTGCCGTTTTGCAGAGCCAAATTTCCTCCTGATATAATACTGCCGGAGCAAAATGGTTTCTCGCAGCTCGTCGCGAGGCGATAGAACCAAGAGGAGTTATTTTCTTCTGTTCACTGCTTCCCTTCAGTGGGGATCTTTGAAAACCGAATAAAGGTGGTAGACTAACGGAAGACAGGCGAGGAATGACAGGTTGCCCTCTTCCGTCCTCTCCCCTCACCCTTCTTCTTGCTTCCTGCTCCCCGCTTCCTGCTTCCTGCTTCCCGCTTCCTGCTCCCCGCTTCCTGCTCCCCGCTTCCTGCTCCCCGCTTCCTGCTCCCCGCTCCCATCAGAGACCCTGTCAATGAAATCAAGGAGTTGCGCAGGCCGATCCTGTATTTGCCCTGTATTTTCAGGAAGAACAGCGAGGGTAATTGCACGAACCGTTGAATTTGGCTTTTCACCATTCACTATTCACTATTCACTATTCACGAAGTCCCCTGTATTTGCCCTGTATTTGCAGGAAACAAAATGATCAGCGCATTCAAAACGTAAAATCTTTTCCGGTGATTGAACTGCCGTATGATATAATGCTTTCCACTCAATGGTTAAAGCAGAACGTTGCGTGCTTGGTTTCCGCTGCAGCGGGAACAATCAACTGGATTGGATGGAAAAAGGCCGAGGAGAGCTGATCCTATGATTCCGGAGGATATAAGACAGGAGATTCTTTCCAGGTTGGCAGAAGGCGGCAATATCCAAAAGGTGATTGTTTTCGGTTCTTACGCCGGCGGCGCTCCAGGTATCAACAGCGACATCGATCTTCTCGTTGTTATCGATGACCGGTCCATACCCCAAAGCTTTGAAGAGAACATGGAACACTATCATCATGTGTCCTCGGTCCTGCGGGAAATTAAGAAGCGCATACCGATAGACCTGATTGTTCACACAAGACCGATGCACGAGGAATTCATCCGGCAGGGGAGCATGTTCGCCAGGGAGGTCGCGGAACGCGGCGAGGTTTTGTATGAAAAAGCTCTCTGAGGAATGGCTCAAAGCCGCAGAGGACGATCTTCGCGTCATCGAACGAATTGGGCGGGATGAACACCTGACACACATGGTTGCTTTCCATGCTCAACAGGCTGTTGAAAAGTCGCTTAAAGCGGCAATCGAGGAGTACGAACTTGGCTCAGTCAGGGTACACAGCCTGGAGAGACTCTTTGAAATCGTGAAGCCTTACATGGAAATTGATGCCGACCTTCTCATCATCGAGATGTTGGACAAACTTTATGTCGATGCCCGCTATCCCGGCAATCTCGGACTTCTCCCAAATGGAATGCCCTCCCTGGCCCACGCGGAGAAATTCAATTCCTTTGCCCGTACAGCTTACCAAAACATAAAGTCCGCCCTGGAGGTAAAGCGGCAAAGAGACTGAGATTCCTCAAAAAGAAATAATCACCGGGTATCGCTCCATACCGCCCAGTAACCAATATCTTTCTTGTTGACAACCTCTTGCCTCCATGAATATCGTCTATCACATGAAATGATTGGAAATTATTTAAGGTGGCACGAATCTGTGGTGTGTTCGCAGTTCGAAGAGCGGAATTAGGAAGCCCACATACAATGAGGTTTGAACATGACAACCAAAGAAATAGCCATAAAGAGCATCCAAGAGCTTTCTGAAGACGCTACCTGGGAAGATATCCAAGAGCGCATCAACTTCGTGGCAGGCGTGCGCAGGGGACTGCGCGAACTGGATGAAGGTAAGGGTATTTCCCACGAAAAGGTAAGAGAGGAGTTCAGGGAATGGCTTTCAAGCTGATCTGGTCTCCCTCGGCTCGGCTTGATCTCAAGGACATTGCCACCTTTATCGCAGAAGACAGTGCATCGGCACCAGAAAAATTCGTAAGAAGCTTACTCCATTGAGAATAAACCAAACGATCGCGCACCCAGTCGCCCTGGTACCATCTTCACAACTGAGATCCCGTCCTGTTCCGCCCCGCCACTACCCTCTCCAGCGGCCTTCCCAGCAACCATATCGCGACTCCCCCGCCCAGGCCCAGCGCTATCAGCATCAGGAAATAGGCTTCGCGGGGCATCCGCTCCCAAAACGTGCCGAGGAACCCGGAGAGATAGTTGCCGAAGAAGCTCGAGAGGAACCAGATACCCATCATCGTCGAGACGATCCGCGCCGGCGCTGCCTTCGTTACGAACGAGAGGCCGATCGGCGAGAGATAGAGTTCGCCAATGGTGAGAATTAAGACAGTCCCCATGAGCCAGGCTACGCTGCCGCGCTCCCCCGGCCCCGTCCCCTGCACGGCGAGGACCATGACCACGTAAGCAGCGCCCGCGAGGAAGCAGCCCAGGGCCATTTTCATGATGCTTGACGGCTCCGAGCCCCTGCGGGACTGCCAGGACCAGAATATGTTCAGGAGCGGGGCCAGGAGGAAGATCAGCAACGGATTGAACGCCTGGAACCAGGTCGAAGGGATGTCCAGGCCAAAGAAGTTCCAGTTCGTGTTCCGGTCGGCCCAGAGCTGCAACGTGTTGCCCTGCTGCTCGTAGATTCCCCAAAAGATGATATTTAACGCGCAGAGCGCCACAAGTGCGGAAACCCGCCTCCACTCGTCGTGCGTGAGCGGCTCTCTCTTGCGCGGCCGTCCCGCCGTCCTCGTGAGAAGGTCGGGGGAGAGCGTGTGCTGTCCGAAAAGGTAGAGGCAGAGGCCCGCGACCATACCGGCGCCGGCAGCGGCGAAGCCGTAGTGCCAGCCGAGCCGCTGTCCGAGCGTGCCGCAGACGAGCGGCGAGAAGAACGCGCCGAGGTTTATCCCCATGTAGAAGATCGTGAAGGCGCGGTCCCGCCGCGGATCACCAGGAGGGTAGAGGCTTCCGACCTGTGTCGAGATGTTCGGCTTGAAGGCGCCGTTGCCGAGGATCAGGAACAGCAGCGCGGGGAAGAAGAGCGATTCGGCGGCCATGAGGAAATGGCCGATCGCCATCAGGACGGCGCCGAGGATCACGGCGCGGCGCTGGCCGATTACCCTGTCCGCGAGCATCCCCCCGAAGAAAGGGGTCAGGTAAACGAACGCGGTGTAGAGCCCATAGATCTGCGAGGAGAGCGCTTGAGGCTCGAGCGGCCCGAAGACCGCCTCTAGCCCGCCTTTAACGAGGCCAAATCCGAGCACACTCTGCCCGGCTTCGGGATGCAGGAACAGGTGGTCGACCATATAAAGGACGAGAAGCGAGCGCATCCCGTAGTAGGAGAAGCGCTCCCACATCTCGGTGAAGAAGAGGACAAACAAGCCGGCCGGATGCCCCAGGATGGTCCGGCCCTGCGCGACGCCGGCCGGCGCAACCTGCGGTTGCTGCATCATCCCTCTCTCTCCTTGCCCCCCAGTGAAACGGCCCTGCGGTGAGCTTGGGGCGAGAGCGTTTCAACGGGGAATCCGCTTTTAATGCACAGGAAAAATCGGCTGCCTTGCAGCAGATGGTCTGAATTTAAGTATCCTTTTCAAACGTGAACGTCAACCTGAGTGGCTGGCCGATTGAGTTTATGGCAAGGAGTGTAATTTCTTCCTGGGCCTTCGTTCATCCATGTATATGTTTTGGCACATTTTCAATACACTCATGGGAGTGAGCAGTGAACAGGGAGCAGGAGCGCAGGGCGCAAGAAGCAAGAATGGTCCCAACCGGTCGCTATGTTTAAATAATGGAAAGGCCGTCGACGGCAGGGGGCAGAATCGAGTATTCGCTTTTGTGTAACGCGCGTTCTGAACCCCTGGTGATGCCCGGCAACGCTCGACTGCATGAAACCTGTCGTCTGTCAGGCCCCTCGCATTAGCCCACCGGAACTGATGGACACGCCATGACGCTCACCACAATATATGTAAGCGGAGGCATATCCCGTCCGTGAAATCCGGGGTTTCCCGCATTGTCTTTTAAGGACCTACACCACGGATGGGGAGCGCAGCGGGGTGGATGACCAAGGATAAAATGGTTCACATGGGTGCTGCTGCTTAACTTCAAGCACAAAAATCCGCGCTGGAAGTGTGTGGTGCGCTGATGAGAACAAAAACCCAATCCGTGAAATCCGTGAAATCCGTAGTTTTCAGTACTTGTCTTTTAAAGATTTAAACCACGGATGGCGAGCGCAGCGGAGTGGATGACCACGGATAAAATGATTCAAATGGATGCTGCTACTCAACTTCAAGTATGGTCGCTTTAAACGTTGCGGCTATGCTGCTCCAAGTAATCCGTGGTTCTTTGCTTTTAGTGTTAGTCGAATATGGTGCGTGGTTGGCTTTTGTTGCCGCGGATGCCACGGATACCGCAGGTAGTTAGGCGCCCGCGCATCCTTTACGGCGAATCCATGGTTAGCACGATTCACTGAATCCCCGGAATTCCGGCCTTCAGTGAGGCGTAGCCGCGAAACGTCTGCTCACAATTTTGTAATGATATCCGCCAACTATGGTGGCTATGGCCAGAGGGAAGAGCCGAGGGAACCTCAATAAAGCCAGGACCAGAAAACCCCAGAAAGACCTTCTGTCCGGGTCCTTGATCCCCAGGGCCCAGACCACCCGCAGGAAAGTACGGACCTCGATCCTGGTCGGCAGACGGCCCGGCAAAAACGGGTTGGGGCAAAAATGGCTCAGAAAATCGGCCACCCGGCGGTAATATCGCCTCGGTTCGTACAACCTTGTCAATAATCGTTTATACCCGGATAGCAGCCGGGCGCGGCCCATGACCGGTATGACGTTCATCCCGGACAAGTTGGCGATGGAATCACCGTCAGACTGGCCGGTGAGGCGATTTTCGGCAGCCAGACGGGCGTAGAGCCTGGTGCCTGGCGGGGCCGCCAGAACTCCAACCATGGCGGTGGGCAAAGCGGCCTGTTCGATGAATTCGGCCATTTCCTCGAAAATGGTCGGGGGATCTGCGTCGAAACCGACTATGAATCCCCCCAAAACGTCGATGCTATGCTTTTGGATAATCCGGACCGCCTCGATCAGATCGCGTTTAAGATTCTGTTTTTTGTTGCATTCGGCCAAAGAAGCGGCGGCCGGAGTTTCCAGACCCAGGAAGAGTTGCAGAAAGCCGGCCCGTTGAAGCAAGGCTAACAGATCGGCGTGATCGGCCACTTCGACGCTGGCCTGGCTTAGAAAGATGAACGGGTACGAATGCCTGGCCTGCCAGTCGGCCAGAGCGGTCAGAACCCGCCGGGCCACGGCTTTTTGGCCGATGAAGTTATCATCCACGAACATGACCGGTCCACGCCAGCCGGCTTGATAAAGGCCGTCGATTTCCGCCAGAACCTGAGCTACGTCCTTGGACCGGGGCCGGCGGCCGTTGATAATGGCCACGTGGCAGAAGTCGCAGTCGTGAGGGCAACCGCGGGTGACCTGCAAGGCCATGGTCAGGTAGTCGGAAAAATTTATCAGATCCCATTGGGGACGCGGCGTGCGGGCCAGGTCCGGAAAGCCCTCCGCCTGGTACACGGCCCGTGATTTGCCGGCTTGAAGATCGACCAGAAATTGAGGCAGAGTGTCCTCGACCTCCCCCAGGAAAAGATGATCGACCGGACTTAGGTCGTCCCGAGGCGTTGCGTAGATCACTCCACCGGAGCAGATCCGGACCCCCGCAGCCCGGCAGCGGCGGATGGCCTCCTCCGTGGACTGGGCCTGTATGGCCATGGCGCCTATGAAAGCGACGTCGGCCCAGGCCAAGTCCTGGTCGGTTAAGGGGCGGACGTTCATGTCCAACAGCCGTTTACCCCAGGTGTCGGGCAGCATGGCCGCCACGGTCAGCAAACCCAGAGGTGGAATGGTGGCCCGAGCGGGCAGAAAGGGCAGAGCTTCTTTTAAGCTCCAAAAGGTCACTGGGAAGCTGGGATAAATCAGAAGAGCGTTCATCAGGTAATAGAGAAATCCTTTGGGAGGGGGTGAGGTGATAAGATAGCGTTTGCTCGGAGTTTTTGGCTAGCACCTGTTGTGGATGCTGTCAAGGGGATTTATGTGCCGATTTCCTGGCACCTGTCGTCTGGCAGGCCCTTGGCATTAGTCCACCGAAACTGGTAGACACGCCGTGACGCCCACCACAATATATGTAAGCAGAGGCATACCCCATCCGTGAAATCCGGGGTTTCCGTGTAATCCGTGGTTCTTTGCTTTTAGTGTTAGTCGAATATGGTGCGTGGTTGCTTTTTTTGCCACGGATACCACGGATACCCCGGATAGAGACAGTCAGATACCTCCGGCCAAGCAGGAGGCATGGGAAAACATGGGCCGCTCAAAGCGGCTGTAGGTACTTGTTTGCTTCCATGGCTATCCACTGAATAGACGGCTATCGCGCTATCGTCATTCCGCAAACGTGAAGCTATTGGAGTCCCTCGGCCGAACCCGGGTTAGCAGCCCTCGCCCGAGCCGGGGCATCCCAGACCCTTTGAGCAGCAGCCTCGCCGCCGGGCTTTGAACTCGTTTAAGCCCCTGCCGGAATAAACCGCAGCGAGCGCCGCCTCGATAAACCCGCTGATCTCGATTGGTTCTATACCCGCTTTTGCGAGCGCATTCGCAGGATTTTCTCCGATTCCGGCCACCAGGACAGCCCGGCAATCCTTGAGGGTTTCGGCCAATTGCTTCCATCTCAAGGCGCCTCCGCCAGGTTCGGGGGCCATACGCTCCCCTATGCAATGAAAACCCTTCTCGGTCCTGGACCAGATCTGGAGCCTGTACGCTTCTCCGAGGTGCTGATTTACCAGTATCCCCTCCATTGTCGCTACAGCCACATATGGCCGATCGGCAAGGCCGGGGGCAAGACCGGCGCATTGCCTGAGACACCCGCGAAGCTCTTCGCTGCGGTCTTCTCCCAGCAGCCCCACCGCATCGGCTCGACATCTGGTGCAGTGAAGCATCTGCGGCAGGTAACGCCCTGCCCTTGCGCGGATCTCCTCGATCATTTCCCCGCAAGGCTCCTCTATATCCTCAAAAGGCGTATCCCTGTTGGGGTGCATCGGCATGCAATTGAGTACATCTACACCCAGACCCGCCATGGTCCTGGCGACTTCTTCGACGTGGAGGTCGTTTACGGAAGGAACGACAATAGTGTTTACCTTGACCGTAACGTTTCTGCTCTTTAATCCTTTTATGGCGGCAATCTGCCGGTCGAGTAACAGTTGGGCGCCCTGTAAGCCGCGGTAGATGATCTTTCCGTCGCGGACCCAACTATATATCTTCTGCCCGATTTGCGGATCGACGGCATTGACCGTTATAGTGACATGGGAGACGCCGATTTCGGCGACTTCGTCCAGGTAGCCGGCGATTTGGAGCCCGTTGGTCGAAAGGCACAGAAGAATATGCGGATATTTTTCTCTTACAAGGCGCAGTGTCTGGAGCGTTTCCTCCGGGTTGGCAAACGGATCTCCGGGGCCGGCGATTCCGGCGACCGCTATGCGCGTCTCGCGTTCAAGGACTTTTTCCATATACAGGGAAGCCTGCAACGGGGAAAGCAGAGCGCTTGTAACCCCCGGCCTGCTCTCATTTACACAATCGTACTTGCGGTTGCAGTAGTTGCACCTGATGTTGCAATGAGGCGCAACCGGCAGATGGACGCGGCCGTATGAACCCTTGACGGCGGCATTGAAACAGGGATGGCGGCTCAAATCGCGCGAGATGTTCATTTCAGCTTCCTTTCTCACATGTATGCATAGCCGACCGGCGAATCGTTTTGATTTCCCTCGATGAGGGCGTTCACAATGCGGTCAAGAAGCGATTGTGTTCCTCTGTAGCCCACGTGGAGGATTCTCTGTCCTCCAAATCGGTCGTGGATGGGAAACCCCACGCGGATGAGGGGAATGCCGAGCTTCCTGGCGAGCGTATAACCTTTGCTGTGCCCGATGAGCAGATCTGGTGAAAGCTCCAGGGCTAACTCCTCGATCTGCCGGAAATCCGTTCCTTCATGCACAGCAGGCGGGTGGGGCGCTATCCCGGCTGTGACCCGCTCTATGGCCGGCTTGAACCGCCCGCTCCTTCCACCCGATGCGCAAAGCACGGGCGTAATTCCGACCTCGGTCAAAAAAGAGGTGAGCGCAACCACCAGGTCCTCTTCGCCGTAAATGACCGCACGCCTGCCGAAAAGGTATTTGTGCGCATCCACGTACGAATCGAGCAGGCGTCCCCTCTCAAGAACATGCCTCTCGGGGCGTTCGGCGCCACTCAACTTCTCCAGGGCATCGAAGAAAATGTCTGTTTCGCGAAGGCCTATCGGAATTCCCATACTGTGCAGTGGCGTGCCGAAGCGCTCCTGGAGAAATTTCCCGGCTGTTTTGCAATCTTGCAGGGTTGCGCCGAACTCAAAGGTTGCAGCCGCTCCCCCCATGCGGCGTATGTCTTCCAAGGGTGTTCCACCTCGAGGGATCTTTTCATATTCCTGAAGGGCCGGGCCGTCAAGTGTCATGGAGAAGTCGGGCAGAATGACCGATGGGCACCGGAAATCATCCATAATTTCCTTTAGGTATCGAAGGTCCTCGGGTGAGAGGAAACCGGGCAGCAAATTCAACATTTGTGCGCCCTTCTCATCCTCCGACATCTGTTCGACTACGGCCCGCACTGCGGCATGGAACCCTTCCATGTGCGTTCCGGAGTAGCTCGGCGTCGATACCGTCACGAGCGCCGGCAGGTCCCGCAAGCCGCTGTCCCTCATCTCCCGGCGGAACTCTCTTACGATCATCGGCACGTCATCGCCGATGGTTTCCGTCAGGCAGGTCGTCGCAACACCAATAAGCCCGGCGCCGTACTTGGTCATGACGTTTCGCAGTCCCTTCTTGA
The DNA here is from genome assembly GCA_049520035.1 of Syntrophobacteraceae bacterium. Lineage (GTDB taxonomy): Bacteria > Desulfobacterota > Syntrophobacteria > Syntrophobacterales > Syntrophobacteraceae > SbD1. The sequence goes on from JBEKQE010000091.1 coordinate 41,811, forward strand.
GATTGGATGCTCCGCCGTAGACCGCGTGTTTTTCTCCCAGGGACGAAGAGGCGATGTCCATGGGCTCTCTGAAATGACTTATTATGTAGCGGCGCATGTAGGTCGCGCAGCCTTGAGATCCGTGCAGCATGGGCACGGCGCCTTCGACACCCCGGAAAGCGAGGCAGGCCCCAAGGGGCTTGCAGAGCTTACAGGCGTTGGTGGTGGACACGTATGGCGGATGTTCCATCTCAAACCTTCTCTTTCATGTTACGAAAAGAACGCCCACAAGGGGCTAAGCTACAGCCTTTTCATGGTTTAGGGTGTCGCGCTGGGACATGAGTTCCTGCGGGGCACAAAGCGCCAAACCGGGCTCATCACAGAGGAATGAACTTCCCTCGCGAAGTTGAGCATTCCCACAAACCCCTCCAGAGGCTGCTTGCGTTCGTGGTTATGGTCGCAGAATCCCACCCCGAGCTTGTAGGCTATTGGCCTCTCCTTGACACCCCCGACAAAAATGTCGCAATCCTTTTCCTTGAGAAAGCTCGAAAGCTCCAGGGGATTGGAGTCATCGACTATGATGGTCCCCTCATCGGTGATCTCGTGCAGTTCCCTGTAATCTTCCTCAGTACCCGTTTGAGAACCGACCATGACGACCTTCATTCCAAGCAGCCGGAAGGCCTTGACCAGTGAGAAGGCTTTGAAGGCGCCCCCCACGTAGATAGCGGCCTTCTTTCCTGAAAGGTCTTCTCTAAATTTCTGAAGCTCCGGATAGAGCAAGGTAAGTTCATCTTTGACCAGTTCCCGCGTTCGCTCGATAATCCCGGGGTCTTTGTCCTTGAAAAATCCCGCAACCTCGTAGAGGGCCTGGGCCATGTCCTCAACACCGAAGTAGGAAACCCGCATAAAGGGGACCCCGAAGGATTCCTTCATCATTTGGGCAAGTTCGATTGTGGCCCCGGAGCATTGGACCAGATTCAGGGCGGCGCCATGCGCACGCATGATCTGTTCGACACGCCCATCCCCGGTTATGTTGGCTACTGTCTCGATGCCCATTCTGTCGAAGTAATCGCGGATTATCCAAAGCTCGCCGGCCAGATTGAAATCCCCGAAAATATTGACGCTGAGATCGGAGATGCCCGTGGTATCTCCCGTTCCTACCAGCCGGAACATGGCCTTGCAGGCGGCGCTGTACCCCTCGCGCTTGTTCCCCTTGAATCCCTCGGATTGAACCGGAAGGACCGGGATTTTCTTTTCAGATGCGACCCGCCTGCAAACCGCCTCCAGATCGTCCCCGATAATGCCTACGATGCAGGTCGAATAGACGAAAGCCGCCTTTGGATTATGGCGCTCTATAAGTTCGGTGAGCGCCCGGTAGAGCTTCTCCTCGGCCCCGAAGATGATATCCCTTTCCTGGAGGTCGGTGGAGAAGCTGAGCCGGTGCAGGCTTGGGCCTGAGGAAAGGGCGCCCCGGATATCCCAGGTATATGCCGCGCAGCCTATGGGGCCGTGAACCAGGCACAGGGCATCCGCAATCGGGTAGAGCACGACTCTTGAACCGCAGAAAACACATGCCCGCTGACTTACCGCTCCGGCAAGACTTTCCCGGTTGCAGTCCATGTCGAAGGGCTCCCGGCCCTTTCTGTGGATCTGGTTCTCGCGTTCCTTAAAGATTACTGATCCTGCGGCGTTCATTGTATTTTCCAGTTGTTAGTTGTTAGTTGTTAGTTTTGAGTTAACTAAAAACTCGAAACTAAAAACTCAAAACTCCTACATGAGGTAGCCTTCGGCAGGCTTGCCTTCTTCGAGCGCGTCCAGTATTTCATCGATCACGTTCTCTCCGCTCACGTTTTGGTACCAGTAGCCCTGCGGATAGATGACCAGGATCGGCCCTTCCTCGCAAAGCTTAAGGCAGCCGGTGCTGGAGACGATAGCATTCATGCCGCGGTCTGCAATTTCCTCTTCGAGGTAAGTTATGAGCTGCATCGACTCTTTTTTTATGCACTTTCCCTTTGCTTCAAGGCCTCTGAAGCTGGCGCAAACGAGTATGTGGTGGTCGGGTTTTTGCACTTTCGTCATCCTTTCTTGAAGTCTACATCACCAGTTCGAATGATTCCTCGGGGGAATCCCTGTCTTTGCGGTCGAGGAGCGCATCGAGTATTTTTTCGAGCAGGCGTACTCCCCCCATGTACCCAACAGTTGGAAAGTAGCTGTGCCCTATGCGGTCGAGGATAGGGAAGCCGAACCTGATAAAAGGGATGTCCTCGTCCCGCGCCATGTACTTGAGATAGGTGTTGCCCATCATGAGGTCGACGGGATCGTTTTTTATCCACTGGTGGAAAAGGAACATGTCGCCCCCTGCCCTTGCATTCACCTGGTGAGGAATCTCACTGGTGATCTCCCGAATCCTGGACTCGAACTTCTTCCCTGGGGTGCCGGTAACAATATGGATGGGCCACATGTCGATCGAGACGAGAAACTCGGCAAGAGAGATGAGTTGGTCCGGGTCTCCTACAAGCCCCACCTTTTTGTGATAGAAGTACTGGTGCATGTCTGTGATGATGTCCAGCAGGCGTCCCCGCTCGAGGTTGATCGAATCGGGGACGCTAACCCCCGCAACGGTCCTGAGCGTATCGATGAATGTGTCCGTTGCTTTAAGACCGATGGGCAGTTCGAGCAGTTCGCAATGAACGTTGCATTTCACATCCAGGGCGCGGGCTGCCGGCCATGAAGCGGTCTGCCCAAGCGCAACGGTCGCCTTGCTCTCACCGGTGCTCATCAGGGCGCCGATTGTGACGCCGCCCTTTGGATACATGTCAAATTTCCCGGTTTGAGGGCGATTCAAAACATTGGAAGTGTCCGGGAAAATAACCGCCCTGATACCCAGTTCGCAGGCAATCCTTCTGATCTCTTCCATGTCCGAGGGCTCTACATATCCGGGAATGATGTTGATCTGCTCCGACCGCTTCCCGTTGGACGCGGAAAAATAACTCACCATGGCTTTCGTCATATTCGCAAAGCCGGTTACGTGCGATCCGACATAGCTCGGCGTATTGGCGTGAATGACGAACTTGCCTTTGGGTATCTTTCCCTCGGCTTCCGCTTTTCGCGCTATCTGCGGGATATCGTCTCCAATGGTCTCCGACAGGCAGGTGGTGTGGACGGCTATGACGTCGGGATCGTAAACCGTAAAGATCGTATCTATCGCCTGCACGAGATTGGCCTGCCCGCCGAATACGGATGCCCCTTCGGTAAAAGAACTGGTTGAGGCCATGACCGGTTCCTTGTAGTGCCGGGTGAGGGCGCTGCGGTGGTATGCACAGCACCCCTGTGAGCCATGGCTGTGAGGCAGGCAGCGGTGAATGCCCAGCGCGGCGTACATCGCCCCGATCGGCTGGCATGTTTTCGCCGGATTTATCGTGAGGGCGTTTCTTTCCCTGACTTCTTTAGGTGTATGTCGAAGCAGCATGAGGTTATTCTCCCTTCCGCCGATCACTGGCACGCATAGGTTGCGGCCAGTTCGGGATTTGTCTGCCAGGGCGCTTTGAGATACGACCATACTTTGCTGTTCACCATGCGGTCGATTTCCTCGTAAAAGTTTATCGCTCCTTTAAACCCTGCGTAGGGACCACCCGAATCGTAGCTGTGGAGCTGCTTCATCGGGATGCCTTTCTTCTGGATGGCGTACTTTTCCTTGATCCCTGCGCAAAAAATCGCAGGCTTATAGATCTCGATCATTCTTTCTGTTTCATACTGGCTGATATCGTCTATGACCAGGGTCCCCTCGGCCATTTGGGCCATCATTCCTTCATAGTCTTTGAACAGGAAACCCTTTGCCGCAAGCTCTTCGATTTGCTCGGCGCTCTTCCTGGGGCGGTATCTGTGCGGGTCCGGATGCACCTCCAGCTCTTCGATGTTTCTGCTGTCCGCGTCAACTTTTATGTCGGGCAACACCCTGCGGCCCTCGTAGTCATCTCTGTGAGCGAACTCATAACCGGCTGAAATCGTCTTCATGCCGATCTCCGCGAAAAGGTCCTGGTAATGGTGGGCGCGGGAGCCCCCGACAAAGAGCATGGCGAGCTTTCCTTCACAGCGCTCCCTGACTTCGGCCTGAACTTTTTCCACTTCCACCATCTCCTCGGCTATGACATTCTCCACCCTGTCGATAAGCTCCCGGTCGTCGAAATACCTTGCGATTTTGCGTAGCGACTTTGCGGCGGACCTCGCACCGATGAAGTTGATCTTTATCCAGGGAATGCCGAATTTTTTCTCCATCATCTCGGCGACGTAATTAATGGACCTGTGGCACATGATTACGTTCAGGTCCGCTGTGTGCGCACTTGCGAACTGGTCGTAAGTGGAATTGCCGCTGAACGTGGCCACCGGGGTGATCCCGCATTTTTCCAACACCCGGTCGATCTCGAAGGCATCACCGCCTATGTTGTACTCTCCGAGCATGTTTACCCGGTACTTGCCTTCCTTCGCCGTATCATCAAGCCCCACAACATGCTTGAATATGCCGTTGTTGGCGATGTGGTGGCCTGCCGACTGGCTTACTCCCTTGTAGCCCTCGCAACTGAAAGCGAAGACGTTAATCCCGAGCTTCTCTTTCATCTCCTTTGCCACGTTGTGAACGTCGTCGCCGATCAGCCCGACCGGGCAGGTGGAAAAAACACTGATGGCCTTGGGCCTGAAGAGGTCGTAAGCCTCCTGGATTGCAGCCCTGAGCTTTTTTTCGCCCCCGAATACGATATCCTCGTCCTGAAGGTCCGTCGAAAAGCAGTAGGTCATGAAATTTGCGTCTTCGGCAGTAGGCGGCCTGGTCTGATTTCGCCTGGTAAGCCAACTGTAGAATCCACACCCGATCGGGCCGTGAGTGAGGTTTACGAAATCCCTGGTCGGCCCCAGCACCACCCCCTTGC
>JBEKQE010000092.1:0-19281 GCA_049520035.1 Syntrophobacteraceae bacterium
AGCCGTGTACGCCCCAGTCCTGCCGCTGCGGAATGACGATCCTCGCACTCCGGTTGGCGAAACGCTCGATAGCCAGGTCGATAATCTGGTTCGGCGCGTCCAGCGGATCGTTTTCATGGAATTCGATGTGGACGGCGCCTTCGATCTTTGCCCTCGGGTTGGTCGTAAAGAACTTTGTCCCGTAACATTCAGCGATCTTCGGCAGCGCCTGCATGATGCACTGGACGTCCACACCCATTGCGTCGACAGCGCCTGTCGCGATAATCGGCTCGGCTGAAACGAAATTTCCGGCATGGGGAATACCGTGGCGTCCAAGCACTTCGGCGCCCGAGCAGCACATGCCGAGCAGGTTGAGCCCTTTTGCTCCGGCGGCTTTGGCCTTCTCCAGATTGGCGGGATCGTTCGAAGCGGCGATCATGCCTTCGAAAAGAAGCGGCTCATGGCCGTGAATCATAATGTTTACCTGGTCTTCCTTCAGAAACCCCATATTTACACCGGCCACCCTGGGTGAGGGCGTGCCGAAGAGTATATCCGAGATCTCGGTTGCAACCATGGACCCGCCCCATCCATCGGCCAGGGCCGTGCGGGAGCACTGCTTTACGATATTGTTATAGTCCTGGTCAACACCCATATGAGAACGGTGCATCAGCTCCATAATTTCGCGCATCGCGCCCCGCGGAACGATCCCGGCTTTGCGCCACACTTCCAGGGTCTTCGGGGGAACGCGCTTGGCGAAAGGAATTTCCCCTTCGACCTGCGTGTATGTGCGTTCCAGTTCCGCATAGAGGTCGAGAGCTATGTCTTTGACCGGCCTGCCCTCGGTCGCGATCCCGATGCTCCCTGCGACATTTCTGAGTTTCTTTTCGTCCTGAATCTTGAAATGAGAGACTCTCCCATGCACCACTTCGCGGAAAACATCCAGCATACCCATGCCGTGGTCGGTATGAGCGGCCCCGCCGGCGGCCACATTGCGCGCGAAGTTCCGGGCGGCGATGGTATCGATGGTCGCCCCACAGACTCCGACCCTGGCATAAGGGTCCCTGGAGTTAAGCCGGCAGGGCCCCATGAAGCAGTGCTTGCAGCAGGCCGACTCGGCGCCGATGGGACAGGGCTTCATTTCGGCCGCCCGGTTGAACATGGATTCATGCCCATCCGCCTCCAGCTTTTTGAGCATCTGCAGGGTGGTCGGGCAACTGGTCATCTCTCGAAAGTCTATCTTCTTCGCCTTCTTTTCTTCTACGATTGAAACTGGTTTCTTCTCATCAGACATGCAGCACCTCTTTTCCCCTTCCTGGGGAGGTTCGTTTTACCAATAAATCACTTGCGCACCCGATTTTCCGCAAGATTACATCATTTTGGCTATATAGTTTTTCACCAGCTTGACCGCTTCAGGGTGGCGCATAACCACCACGTCAGCCCCGGCGATCAATAAGTCAACGGCTGTGATCGCTTCCATCAAAACACCGCGTTTGGCAGGATCTCCGAGTTCCGGAGCGTCTTCGGCGCTCAGGTTCGACTCCTTGCACTTCCACGTCTCGTTCGCTACATTGACGATAATTGGCTGCTGGAGTTTTTCGTCTTCCTGGGTGAGTGCAGCCTGTTCTATGCGCTCTATGACCGAATGGGTGTATTCGAGCCCATAGCCGATCCCGCCCGTAGTCGGGTCGATTACCAGGTCGTCCGAACTTACCCCGAGGTTTCCGAGCAGAATGTTGAGCTGCTTGGCCAAGTTTACGTCAATGGGGGTAGAAGCCACAGTCACCTGCTTATAGCCGAGACATGCAGCCCCGATCTGCTTGTAGTCACCTTCTTCGACCGGACATAATGCGACTCTCCGGCCCGAGCAACTTTCCGCAACTTGCCTCATAACCTCGACGTCCTTGTCGTGATTGGCAACACCCCAGACGATTACGGGCACATCAACGGCGTCCACCACCTTTTTAACCGTTGCGGCTACCGCGGCGGCCGGCTGGTTGTCACCGTTGGGATCGGCGCTTTTCGTCTGGACCACGATTATCTCGGCGCCGTAGTCCTCTACGCACTTGCGCGCCCAGGCCGCCGGATCGCCAAGCACGCCGATGAAGGGCGCCTTGGCCGCCTCGGCCCAGTCCTCGCTCGGATCTTTGTCCCAGACCTCCATTGCGATCCTGGGAGCATTCGGGATGGATCCCTCGAATGAATGGAAGGAAAAGACACCTTTCCCGCCAACCGTAACCGCCTTGTCTCCGCTTCCCAGGGTTACCTCCCTGATCTTTCCCGAATACACCTGCTTTGATGGTTGAAATGTCAAGGTCAGCCTCCTTCTTAAGAGTCGATTGAACGTTAATCCGCGAGCTGATTAAGGCTTCTGAGAGCTGCGCTGAACCCGAATCAGCAGAACACATATCCGAAAAGGTATTACCTGTTTTGAGCCAAAACCTTGGGATTCTTTCCCGCAAGACCGAAAGTGTTTTCCTTCGGGGGTGCCTGAAAAGCTCTCATGGTTAATGCCCGGTTCCACGAGAATGCAGCTGGAGGTATCACCACGAGGAAATGCCCAAGTGAATGAAACTCGGATGCAGCAAGAGTACGAGACTGTGAAAATGAGCGCAAACAGAGGGCAGATTTCCTTTTCATTCCCTTCTTGGGCAATGGAACCACTGCTTCATAAATGGATTGCAGAAAAATGTCAACCATTTTCCTCCGGCATTTTCCTCCGGCAGGGGACGCTGAATTCGACACCATCGCGGCAGGGGTCAAAAAGGCATACGCAAAGCCGAAGAGCCCACCGTCTGACAAACCGGACATTGCGAAAAAAAGCGCGTTTTGTCTGCCCCTGTTCACAAAATCAAGGTCCGACGAAATTCGCTTGTTTTCCTCGCCGGAAAACGGTAAGTGCCGAGCGGATATGCACTCATCCTGTCATAACTTTCGGCGGACTCCGGAAAAAAACAGCCCATGGCCTTGCTTAATGGAATGAAGAAATGACCTTTTTTGGCGCGGGATCAAATTCGAAAGTGCGAATCATTCACACGCGGCTGTTAGCCCTGTTAATCTTTTTGCTGCTGATGGCAAGCGGAAACAGAATTGAGAGCGGTCTTCGGCAGGGCCTGATTGATTTCGCGGGCCTTGCCTGCGTCATAGTCTGCGCTTTTGGCAGGGTCTGGAGCTCTATCTACATTTCCGGTCACAAGACAAGCACCCTGGTGGAATTCGGACCTTACTCGGTAACACGAAATCCGCTCTACCTGTTCAGCCTGATCGGCATCGCCGGGATCGGGCTCGCTTCCGGAAGTCTTCTGATTATCGTTTTGCTCACGCTCTCATTCGGGCTTTATTACCCTTCCATAATCCGCTGGGAGGAAGCGCGTATGAAGGCGCTCCACGGCCCGGCATTTCAATCGTACATGGAACGGGTGCCCAGATTTTTGCCGAATATATTCCTCTACTCGGAACCCGACACTTGCATGGTCAAAACCAAGCAAATGGGAAGAGCGCTCCTGGACGCCAGTTATTTCATATGGATTTATGGAGCAGTGCAACTGATACAAAAGCTGCATGAAGCCCGCATACTTCCCGTATTGTTCAATATCCCGTGATGCCAACTTGCTTTCAACGAGCCGGCATGTCCTGTCCGTTCGAACTGAGGTATCGAAGCCTGGACGGACCGGGGCATCCGCCCTCCAATACCTCAGGGCGAACGGTCTTCAACGCAACTCAGTATCACTCGCCGATCGTCACTTCACCTAGAGTTTTCTCGAACAACTCGAGGTCATCTTTGGACCATAGACACAGGATTACCCTTTCCAAATGCGTTTCCCGGCTTTCCAGAAATTCTGAGACGGTTTTCAGCATGATTTGGGCGCACCTGTCCTTGGGGAAGCCGAAAATACCTGTGCTGATTGCTGGAAATGCAATGGATTTCATTCCCCTTTCACTTGCGCGCTTAAGGCTGTTAAGGGTTGCGTTCCGCAGCTTTTCGTCCTCGTCCCCCTCGCCGTACACAGGACCAACTGCGTGAATCACGTAGGAGGCCTTAAGATTCCCGCCTCCGGTAACGACGGCCTCGCCCACCCGGATCGAGCCTATCCGGTTGCACTCCTCCTGAATGCTCGGCCCCCCTTTGGTCCGGATGGCGCCCGCAACGCCGCCCCCTAACTGAAGATGTGAGTTGGCGGCATTGACGATTGCATCTACCTCCAGCTCCGTAAGGTCGCCCTGGACAAGTGTCAGTTTTCTGCTGCGGATTGTTTTTTCCATCTGTCTGCTCCTCTATTTCACATGGACTGCATAGAGACGATTTCAATCCCCTTTTTCCGGTATGATTCAAAATGGGAATCGGTAGTGTACACGACGGTGACGTTCTCGGCGAGAAAGGCTGCAAGAACAAGCGAGTCGAATGCGGGAATGCCTAGCCCGTGGCTTATGCGGGCAGCCTGGGAGAGCAGCTCCGGAGTGTGCATCCAATGAAGCCGGCAGACTGCCTTGATGCCTTCGAGCAGGACCTCGGACCCTGATATTGCCCCCTTCAACGCGAGCCGCTCGATCTCGAAGAGTGTGAGGCAGGAAACGACCGCCTCCTTTTCGCCCTCTATTAATTGCTCCCAAAGGGCGACGGCGTGAGGGCCGCCGCGCAGAAGTTCGACGAAAAAACCCGTATCAAGCCCTATCATCGCGTCTTCCTTCATCCAGGATGGAATCCGCTTCCTCGGAGACGCCTGCCTTCCCGGCCAGTTCCAGAACTTTTCTCCCAAGGGATCTTCTTCTCGAATCGAGAATGTAGTGGCTCAAAGCTTCACTGGCCAGGCGCGACACCGAGACACCGCGATTTGAGGCCTCCCGCTTCAGGTTCTCATTCAAACTGTCAGGTATATTGACCGTAATCCTCATGGGTTCGCTCTCCTTTGCTGCAACATATCATAATGTATGCGCATAAACAAGGACGCAGACTCCCATCCCCAGCGATTTGCTGATGTTGTCGGCTTTTGAGAATGGCAGGTTTACAAACCGGCGATTTTCCGCTATAGAAGCTATTTCAGGAAATAATTCGAATCCTTAGGCGGACAGGATGGCTTTTAAGGTCCAGGATCACTATTTTCGCAAGGCAAAGAAGCAACATTTCCTTGCGAGGGCTGTATATAAACTCGAAGAGATCCAAAAAAAATATAAGATATTGAGGGCGGCAGACCGAGTCCTTGACCTGGGAGCGGCCCCGGGCTCATGGATTCAACTCGCCGGAGGGGTCGTAGGACAGTCCGGCCTCATTGTTGGGATCGACCTGAAGCCGATCGAACACGCGTTTCCAAACCGGGTGGTGACTTTGCAGGGCGACATCTTTGACCGTGAATTCGTTGAAGCAGCCCTGCGCGGCTATCTCCCGTTCGACGTTGTGCTTAGCGATATGGCCCCGGCCACCTCCGGCATAAAGGTGGCCGACAGCGCCCGCTCGGCGCTTCTTTTTGAGCGTGCATTCGAAATAGCCTGCTGGGCGCTGCAACCCGGAGGGACTTTTCTGGCCAAGATATTCCATGGGTCGGAGTTCCATCAGTTGCTCGCGCAGCTCAAGCAACAATTCGGCCGGACCAGGGTCATAAGACCCGAGGCTACTAGAAAACAGAGCAGGGAAATCTATATACTTGCCATGAATTTGAAAAGGACTTAGCAGGAGGCTTTCATGTCAGGTCATTCGAAATGGGCGACCATCAAGCACAAGAAAGGGGCGGCTGACGCCAAGCGGGGAAAGGTTTTTACGAAACTGATAAAAGAATTAATGGTGGCGGCCCGGATGGGAGGTGGAAACCCTGAAGGCAATCCGCGGCTCCGGGCCGCAGTTTTGGCCGCAAGGGCCGAGAACATGCCCAAAGAAAACATCGACCGGGCCATAAAGAAGGGCACGGGCGGACTCGAGGGCGTAAACTACGAGGAAATGATGTACGAGGGATACGGGCCCGGGGGGGTGGCCATTCTTGTTGACATCCTGACCGACAACAGAAACAGGGCCGCAAGCGAAGTCCGGCACATTTTCAGCAGAAACAGCGGAAACCTTGGAGAGGCAGGCTGTGTCGCCTGGATGTTCGATAAAAAGGGGAGCATCGTTTTCGACAAGAAAGCCATTCCCGAGGAAGAACTCATAGAACTGGCGCTGGAAGCCGGTGCTGAAGATGTGAAAGACGAGGAGGACCAGTTCGAAATCATTACCTCGCTCGAGGATTTCCTAAACGTAAAAGCGGCTTTCGACGAGAAGGGCCTTAATTGCGAACTGGCTGAAATCACCATGTCCCCGCAAACCACGGTTCGAATTGAAGATCCCAAAACCGCTCAGCAACTCCTGAGGCTCATGGATGCCCTTGAGGATGCCGACGACGTTCAGCATGTTTACGCAAACTTCGATATTCCGGACCAGATCATGGAGTCGCTGGAATAGGAAATGATCCGAACAATTGGGGTAGATCCAGGGTCCCGCTATACCGGATACGGCATCGTGGAGGGAGATGGCTTCCGGCTGAAGTATATCCACCACGGGACCGTAAAGCTGCCGGCTGCCCGCCCGCTGTCCGAGCGCCTCAAAATAATTTTCGAGCAAATCAGGGCTTCGATTCTGGAATACGGTCCGCAATTCATGGCGGTCGAAGAGGTCTTTTTCGCAAAAAACGTAAAAAGCGCCTTGAGCCTCGGGCAGGCCCGCGGGGCTGTAATCCTGGCCGGAGTGAGCTCGGGACTTTCTATTCACGAGTATAGCGCATTGAGGATAAAACAGTCCGTAGCCGGATACGGCAGGGCGGCCAAAGAGCAGGTTGCCGGTATGGTCCAGCGACTGTTAAACATTGAGGGCGGGATCGAACCCAATGCCGCCGATGCCCTTGCGGTGGCGGTCTGCCATATCAGCACTCATTCCTCGAACCTTAGATGGAAGATTCCAGACAGGTCATGATAGGTTTTCTTGAAGGAACGCTGCGGGCGAAGAACCCTCAATACGTTATTGTCGATGTCCATGGTGTCGGGTATCATGTCCAGGTCCCATTGAGCACTTTCTACGACCTGCCGGAACTTGGACAGCCCGTGGGACTAAACATCCATACCTACGTGCGCGAGGACGTCATTCAGCTCTATGGCTTTCGCACACTTGCCGAAAAGGAGATGTTCCTGCTGCTGACCGGCGTAAACGGCGTGGGGCCAAAGCTGGCTGTAGGGATACTTTCGGGCATCAGCCCCGATGAGTTGAGACAGGTGGTTATACTGCAGGATTATCTGCGGCTGAAAAACATTCCCGGTGTTGGCAAAAAGATTGCCGACCGGGTCATGCTTGAGTTGCGGGACAAAGTTCAAGGCAAGACGAAGGAAAAAACGGGACCGGCCCAGCCCTTCATCGAAGCCGGAAATGCCTTTGCGGACGCCTTTTCGGCCCTGCTAAATCTGGGCTATCGTCCAGCCGAGGCAGAAAAGGCGCTAAAACGCGTGCGGGAAGCGATGGGCGAAAATCCTTCGCTGGAAGACATTCTCAAGGGGGCGCTCAAAGCGCTGGCGTAGGACCGCAGGTAAATGACGGACAGGGTAATCACACCACAGAAAAAAGAAGAGGACCTCCCGATCGAGGGCAGCTTACGGCCCCGCACCCTTGCTGAATACATAGGCCAGGAGAAGGTCAAGGAAAACCTCGAGGTCTTCATAGCCGCAGCCAGAGGGCGTTCGGAGCCTCTGGATCATGTGCTTTTCCATGGCTTCCCCGGCTTGGGTAAAACATCGCTCGCCGCCGTTATCAGCAACGAATTAAGGGTCAACCTGCGAAGCACCTCCGGACCGGTAATCGAAAGACCCGGAGACCTGGCCGCCATTCTGACTAACCTCGAACCGGGCGACGTTCTTTTCATCGACGAAATCCACCGGCTGAATTACGTTGTCGAGGAAATCCTCTACCCGGCAATGGAGGATTTTAAGCTTGACCTCATCATAGGCCAGGGACCTTCGGCGCGGACCATAAAACTGGACCTCCCGCCATTCACCCTTATCGGCGCCACCACCCGTGCGGGACTGCTGTCTCCACCCCTGCGCGACCGGTTCGGCGTTTCACTCAGGCTGGAATTTTACAACCCTGTTGAGCTTAAAAGCATTATTCTTCGTTCGGCAAGAATACTTGGGATCATAGTCGACCAGGAAGGCGCGTTCGAAATCGCCCGGCGCTCGCGCGGGACCCCAAGGGTGGCCAACCGGCTTCTGCGCCGGGTCCGCGACTACGCAGAGGTGCGCGCCAATGGGAAAATCTCGCTCCAGGTCGCCGATGCCGCCTTGAAGATGCTCGATGTGGACCACAAGGGGTTTGACGGCATGGACCGCAAAATCCTTAGCACCATCATTGAAAAATACGATGGAGGGCCGGTCGGGATCGAAACCCTGGCTGCATCGGTTTCAGAGGAAAAAGATACTTTGGAGGACGTCTATGAGCCCTTTCTCATCCAGGAAGGCTTCATAAACAAAACACCCCGCGGCCGCCTGGCCACCCGCCTCGCATACGAACATATGGGCGTGCCATATAACACGTGCGGCCGGCAACTGAGAATGGACCAGTTCTAAATCTTTTGTGGCTGCTTCCAGTGCAAAAGTCAGTTGCCTGAAAGGCCACCTGCAACAATCCTTAGATTCAGCTCTCTCCCTCTTCCTCCGGGTCATGGCTTTCCGTTGCAATCCGGAGTTCGTATTCCTCTGCTCTCCAATCTTTTAGCACCGGTGAATATTCATCCCACCCTTTTCTTTCTGTCAAACTCTTGATATCTGGGGCCTGATAGACAAATCTTAGATCATAATTGCGATAGATACTCGGCATCAGTTTACTAAAGTGCAATGGGCTGTCGGGGGTTGGGTATCCTTGGTGGATCGAACCGGATGAGTCACCATCCACGTTGACGATTGCAAGAGAGACGCCTCATATTTCGAAACATCATTCCGAATAGAGTTTCGTCCCGTAAAATTTGAGAGGGCCAAATGGTAGCGTACCACAGACTGCTGAGCTTGCCCATTTTCGAGGATCACCACATCATTTGATCGAGCCCAATCACCCGGGACACCCAAAAAAGCAGGTGCATCGGGTGGAAGACGGCCGGCCCTGTTCCCCCGAATGATTCCCCAATACGCATAAACAAGGGTCGGATAGGTAATGTGAAGGTTGGTGCAGTCTCCGCCGGCTTCCTCAAGCCTATTTGTAAGGTTCCTCAGAGCATTGAGAGTCCCTTTGATCGAAATCGCGATTACCGGACCGATGTTGGGCTTTGTAACAACAACGTCCACTTTTTTCGTTTTAAGCCCTCCGAGTATAGTCAGCTCACCACCACGGCCCGAGCTGGGATCATACTCAATGAAACGGCGGGCTCGAGCACCGGAACCGGAGGTGTTTACGCGGAAGGGCGGGCGAGGAGTTATCTCGTCGGGATCGAATCCACCTTCAAGACATAGACGGCAAGCCATGTACCAGTGAAGAGGCCTGATGTGACGTTGGCTGGTGGTAGGAAACTCACCGCGGACAAATCCCAGGAGGGCCTCCTTGAGACTTGTCCATTCGCAGCCTTCCGGCGTCTTAGGCATGATGTCTCCACTGTCTCATAAATCCTATTCCTTCTTCGAGCTGGATGTTTTCGTGGGGTTGAATGGGTGTGTTGCCGCTTATCACTATTCTCTTTGCTTCTCCAGGCTCAACTTTAAGCAATCCTCCCCCAAGGGGGTGACCCTCAATCTCACAGCTCAACCTGGTTAAAGGATCGTTCCATTTCTCCTGAAGAGCAGCAAAAGTTACATCCTTCTTAAGCCTGACAGCATGCACTGAGTTCGTGCAGGCGCATCTAGCCAAGTTAGCCAACAGTCTAGGCTCTTGAGAGTTCATATAGGACAAAAATGCATCAGGAACCTTAACATCCGGCACGACATACCAGGGATTGCGGACTCTGCATTTGTAGCTTTCCCGGGCAACTCTGCCTACAGGCCCATCCAGATACGTTCTGACTGTCTCGGGCAAAGCGTGTTCTTTCTCTATTTTCAATAACAACACTGGATAGTCATGTTCTAACCATGTGCAAACAGTGGAATGGGTTATTGCATCTCCGGACAGCATTCTTCCGTTTCTGATCGCAGGATAGAGAAATTTGTCGGGGATGCCTGCCTTTTTTGCCTGAGAGGGGCGAAGATGAAAAAAATCATTAGCACCTGTCACGTATCCAATGCCGATTTCAGCTACGCAGCCCAACAGAAGATTCGAAGGGCTATCCGCCAAATCTCGGTATAGGCTTCGTACTCCTTCAGGAAGGAGAAAAGGTCTCAAACGAAAATTGAAAAGCCGCCAATCCCCAACATTTATCAACTCGTAATCTTCAGGCGGAGTTGAGCTCTCAACAAAACAAACCCGCTTTGAAAAGCGGATGGACTGAGTCTGCGCCCCGAAACCATCCAAATAAAGTAGCCAACAGTCTTCAGACAGATATGAAAAGATTTTTTGCTGAACAGCTATTAAATGGACAATAGCGAAATTCTCAATGAGGTACTTTAGCAGTGGAACGGCGTAGGGCGCATGGCCTATCTCGGCGGGTACGACGAACGCCATTCGCCCGCCATGCTTAAGTAGAGAGGCCGCGGCTACCAGGAAAGGCGCCCAGGAGGACGTGAGTGCAGAAAAGTGAGCACCTAGTTGTCTGCAATATCCCAGAGCATGCTTCCGAGTATTCCCATTAAAATGTTGATAACGTATGAAAGGTGGGTTACCGGCAGCGCATTCATACCGTTCACCTGTATTCTGGGCCCAGGTAAAGAAATTTCCCGTGTGAATCACGGCCCAAGGGGCGCGGGAGATTGCTGTTCTTATCGCCTTGTTGTCCTGCTCCACGCCAACGCAGTTCCGATGATGCGCTAAGAACCTTCCATCTCCGCAAGCTGGGTCCAACATGCGATCATCGGATGTACGAACAACCCACTTAACAAGCGAGGCAACAACGTCCTCCGGCGTGTAAAATGCTCCGGTTGTTTTTCTCTTCGTTGCTTCCATGTCGCTCCATCTCAGTTGAACACCCGGGGCTGCACGGCCTCCAGGCCTAAATACTACTCCTTTGCATGGCTTCGCGCAATAGTCCATATATCCGCTTTCCTCGAATTGATTGCCAAAATCCCTCGTATCCCTCTAAATGACGAACCCGGCGCCCCACAAACTAGGGCCGCACCTCCTAAAATGGCGTCCATCCCTGGAACACCGGATTAGAAACTTCCGGTTTCCGAAACAAAGTAGCATGCAGTAAACCATGTCGGGGAGTTCCTGGGATTTGTTTATTGGGAAGGCCGGTGAAACTTTCAGCTTACATGCAACTGTCAAATGTGATTTTATCAGGAAAAAACCGCGGCTATCTATCCTGGAACGGAAATTGCCCTGATATGCGGGCGGGGAAAGCACCATCCTTTCAGAATGCCGGGCGCCGACCCTGGTGTTCAGCGTGCCACGCGGTCACGCTGGAGGATGCTCTTTGATAATCACGTTCTGTTTCGCTTCCTGATGCGCTTCTTCTCGATTCTTCGACGATCGGGCTCTTCTTCCCGTTGCGACGCGAGATCCCATGCGGAATAGCGCTTCCCTGTTCCGAAGTTCAGGTTCGACAGCTACCTCGACCTCATTTGCCTTCTCACGCTCAGTATCGAGTTCATGCAGGGTTGTTTATTCAAAATCGTTTCCGGGTCTTTTCCGTTTTCCCCACTTCCTGCTTGCGGCCCCCTTCGGCCACCAAAAGTTCGAGGGTTGCGATCCCCCGCAACCCTCGAATATTTTGATCCGCTGTTCTGTTTCAAGTTAAGATATATTAAAAAGGGAATGCCCTTTTGTTTCAAAAGCCTCTTCGTGTAGGTCTCGATCATAAAATAGCCGGCTGTCCAGTCTATCCAATCCCGGAACGCCTCCCGAGATCTCATCCCGCTCAAAGCCCAGTTCATTGATCTCAATTCGATCGACAATAGATGAAAAGCCCATCGACTCGGCAAGTATCTGGACAACGACATCGTGTTCGGCCTCACTTTCAAGTGTGCCATCCAGAAAAACAACCCCCTTCCTCAACGAAATCCTGAGTTCTTCCGTGTCGATTCTCTCGTCGGTTTGCAGGCGTTCATAGATCAGATGGACTATCTGTTCATTGGGCAAACCCTGGTATTCATCGGGGACTTTTCCGGAAACGACCGCCTCAGACGTCTGAGGCAGGCTCCCATGCTGTTTTTCGTAGTCGCGGGCGCACTCCACGCAAAGTCGCGCCCAAGGTATCACCTGTAGCCTTTTCGGCGCTATGTCGTCCCCACACGACTCGCAAACCCCATAATCGCCCAGCGACATCTTGAAAAGCGCCACATCGATCTGCTCGATTTCGATCTTCCCATTCTCGTCGAGTTTGTCGTAAGGCTCGACGATACTCGCCTTCTGAGCCTCTTCTTCCAATTCTATGGCGGGCTCTTCGAGTTCCTGCCATGCGGCCGCAAGCCGTCGAACTCTTTCCAGTATGCTGCTGCGCCTCTCGATAAGCATATTTCTGACGAAAAGTATCTCTTCATTGCCCATTATTGAATCCTCCTGAGCACGACAACAAGGGATAATCACTTGCGAGTAAAAATAAGAAGCCTGTAAGAATAATTCAAGTGTATTTAGAAACAGATCGAAATGGCAGCGGCATTGGGTGTAAACCAGTTGTACTTTGTTGACATCGGCACGGCTTCGTATTACAGGACTCTCCTCGGAACCGAATGCCTCATCCCTGCTAAAATACTCAAAGAGGAGATGAAAATTGAATCGGGAAAAACTATCCCCCCTGGCTATGCTCCTTGTCACTCTGTTGTATGTCGGACTTGTTCCTGCATGGGGCCTCGATCCAGCGCCGGAAATTCCCAAAGCCGATTCAAAGCCGGCATCCCTCGATACCGGACCCGACTCTCAGGCGGCACAAAAGCTATCGGTAACTCATCACACCCTGAGGCCGACCGGGGGCGGCCTTTTGAGTTATAGCGCCACCGCGGGTTATTTGAGGCTGGTGAATGAATCCGGAAAGCCGCAAGCAGATATCTTCTTTACTGCCTACACGGTGGAAGGCCAAACCGGGGCAAGACCGGTTACATTCGCGTTCAACGGAGGGCCGGGGGCTTCATCGGTGTGGCTTCACATGGGGTTAGCCGGGCCCGTTCGGGTCATAACCGGGGAAAAGGTCCCCTCCGGTCCACCCTGTGCTCCGGCTCCGAATCCTTACTGCTGGCTCCCCTGGACCGACCTCGTATTTATCGATCCCGTAGGGACCGGTTTCAGCAGGTCAATTCCGGCCGAGAACGCGAAGCAGTTTTTCAGTACACCTGATGACGTCCGTTCGGTCGGCAATTTCATTCAACTCTATATCGACAGGTTCAACCGGTGGGGCAGCCTCAAATGCCTCGCGGGAGAAAGCTATGGGGCGATGAGGGCGGCCGGACTTCTCCCATATTTATATGGAAATTTTGGAATCGAAATCGACGGTCTGATCCTGATCTCGCCCGCACTCGATCTGAGCATCGTTCACCAGGACCCCTTGAACGACCTGCCGTACATGCTCTTCGCCCCATCCTATGCCGCAACTGCCTGGTACCATAAGAAAACCGGTCCTGAGTTCCGGGCCGGCCTTACCAAAGTTCTGGCCGAAGCCGAAAGGTGGACCATCGAGGAATATCTGCCGGCCCTTGCCAAGGGCCGCAATCTCTCCAGCCCTGATACAGGCAGGATTGCAGCCAGACTGGCAAACCTTGCCGGACTTCCCGAACCACTCATCAGAAATCGAGATATCCGGATATCCAGGTCCGAATTTATGGCCGAACTCCTGCGCTTGGAAGGGCTCTCGCTGGGTTCGATGGACGGAAGGACAACCCAGCCGGCCGGGGGCGGCGATTTTTTGACCGACCCGGCGATTGCCATGACCGCAGGACCGTACACGGCGGCACTGAACGGGTATATGCACGATGTCCTCCAATTCAGCGCCGGCATACCGTATGTATTTTTTTCGCAGGCGGCTAACTCTGAGTGGAACTGGGGGACGGCCTTTTCAGAAGGTGACGCGGCGCAACCGATCCGGCAAGCCATCAACAGGAACGGACGGCTGAAAATTCTTGCGGCGGCCGGCTATTTCGATCTGGTCATCCCCTATTTCGCCACGACCTATGTTATGAGTCACCTTGGGATATCCTCTGAGAGGTCGGCAAACATCAAGGTCCGGTTTTTCCAAGGCGGACACATGTTCTATACCAGCAGCGAAGCTTTGGAAGAGTTTACCTCCGAAATCGGGCGGTTTTTCGCTGAGATTACAGGCGCCAGACCGGCAATTCCTTGAGTCGTGTAACTCTTCTCGTGTTTCTTAGCCCGGCAGGTACGCCGCCCACTTCGAAGCGAACCGAACCGGGGTTGCATCAGGCACTCCCGTACACTCGATTCTGGAATACAGCCTCTGCAAGCTTTCGAACATGATCCCGGTTGCTGTTAATACGCCTCGCTTCTTCAACGAGTTTGCGAAGAGCAACAGAGGCGCCTCCTGGTTGACTATTAAGCCAGTCCCAATGCCGCGGCAGCAATGTGACTTCCCGTGAAACAACGCCCAGCTTGGGGCGACCCGGCCCGCGCTGTGAGCTTTGGTCTGTATTTGACGGTTCGGTGGCTGACTCGACCCTCGTTGTTGGTTTGTCCAACCTCTCCAGGACATCTTCCATTTGGATCTTGTCCGTCCATCTCTCGATATCCTCCTGCTGGACTGTGAGTGGACGAAATATATCCGGGTAAAATTAGCTTGCCAATATTACCCGGCAAAAATTACATCTCCGAAAAGTGAGGAATCTCAAGAATGCTTTTCCCGCCTGCTGCCGGGGGTGCGACATTCAATCGTAATAAAATTTTAACACCATCGCCATGAACAATTACCCGGTCTGTGGCAATGTGGCCGCAATCCAAAGTTTACATCACCCACTAATCTCTTATCTGAAACGTGAAAAATTCAGCAGAAATCCAAGAGGAGGGTAGATCATGAAAAGAAGAGATTTTTTAAAATACGGTTCAACCGGCGTAGCCGGCTTAGCCCTTGGTGGATTGACACGAACGCCGCTTTTTAGAATCGGCAATATTTTTGCCGGCTCGGCAACTGCATGGAAATTCGGCGTCATGGGGGACACTCAGTGGACCTTGCACCCCGGCAACTCCTCGACCGAGACCAGCGCCGAAGACCCCAGCGGGCTAAACCCAAACAGCGTGTCTGTTTCGATAATCGACCAGGTCGATGCGCAGTTCGTAGATCTTGGCGTTAAGTTTGTGATCCAGGTAGGCGACCTGACGGATTGCGGCACGACGGCCGGCATTGTAACCCGCGCCCTTGCCGCCCAGACCAATCTGTATCCCAACAATATCGGCTTTTTCCCAATCCGCGGCAACCATGAGACCTACGGCGGCGAGTATGGCCCTTTAAACTCATACGCTATTCCCGATATCCAGGCAAACTTCCCGCAGACCCGCGGCCAGGGGACCACATGGGATGCCATCAACTTCAACAGCCCGACCAAAGTCAGTACTGACTTGGACGGCATAAGCTATTCCTTCGATTTTGGCCCCTCGGGCAACAACGTGCGTTTCCTCATGCTCGACACGTGGGCGACGCAGCAAAGCAACCCCGCAAGCGCCGCGAACCCTACCGGCATCGTTAACGCGGATGGTTACCCCTACGGTTACACCGTCACCCAGCAGCAGGCATGGATCAATCAGCGACTCAATAGAGCGACTCGCGGCACGGAACACGCTTTCGTCTTCACGCACCAGCCGATCATGGCCGAGAGCCACCAGGATACGATCTTCAACGGCTACACGAATGCTAACCCGGCCTGGCAGAACGCTTACTACCAAAGCCTGATGAAAAATGGCGTCAGATATTGCATCGCCGGTCACGACCATATGCATCAGCGCTCCATTATCGCCAGCCCTGATGGCAAGTCCCAACTCGAGGAGCTTATTTGTGCTTCCTGTAGCTGTAAATTCTACACGCCAACAGCCTTGATCGACCCCAACTGGTTCGGCCAGAAGTACCGTGAGACCTCCATTTCACAGGAATTGGCCACAGTCGGCTTTTACATTTTTACCGTGGACGGCCCGCTCGTGACCGTCGATTTCTATTCCGACGACAATGGCCAATGGGGTTCGAACTCGAACTATCCGAGCGGCCCATCTGGTGCAGGATCGCTAATCACCCCCACTTTCAATTTCATCAAGAAGGAAACCTGGGGTTACAGCCTGAGCGGAGCGGAATACCTCGTAAATGATTTATCCGGCATTACGACGACGACGATCAAATTCGGCGGGACGACTGCCCATCTCGCTAAGAGCAGCATTGCCATGGACGCGACCGACCGATATTTCACCAAGGCCGTGGATGCCTACTGGGCAAATAAGCCGTCTGGTGTCGGCGCCGTCAGCAACGTATTGTATCTGTTGGGTGTAATGGATACGGGCCCCGTTCTGGGCGGCCCTCCGGCGGATACGTTCGCTCTAATCATGTCGTACCAGAGCTCGGCAAATGGCAGGAGTGGGGTTTCGTTTACATTGAGTACCACGAATGCGGGCGGCAACTGGGTGAACGCGGTAAACGAAAACATCGGCGGCGCCGGCAATTTCATTGCCGGCCCCTGTGACACGTCCTACCCGCTTGGCACTTACGGTTTTGACGCCACAAGCAAGACCGCCTGGGCGATCCTCAATTACAACGGTGATTTCGCCGTCATCCAGGCAGGAAGCTAGTCATTACTCACAGGCGCCGGGCGATAATGCCGCTTAAAGGTTTCGCTTTCGCGGCCGGTCCGGACCATTCAGAATATTCGGATATCCCATCCGAACAGTGCGGCAACTCGACATACGGCAAAGCCCGGGCGTTCTTGCCCGGGCTTTGTTAAACATAGCCACGCAATGCATCCCGCGACCGCCCAACGCCCACGATAGACCCTTCCGGGGATGCCTTCCGCGCTACGCGGCGGACCTTCCGCCTAAAGGCGGTAAATTGAATGACCAGATTACCGCACGGGGTTGTTTATAAGTCTATAATACGAGATAATAAATTGCAGACACAAAGCCGGGTGTGTCTACCCCCTAAGCTCCACGCCCCATGAGGCCTTTTTTGTTTATATGAAGGTGTCCTCTCTTTCGTGCAACTTTATATTGGTAGAGGGACCTCCAGCCGGGGCTTCCCTGCTTTGCGACGGTGGGGCTGCCGGATAAACCCGGTGAACAGTGAACTGAAAAAGCGCTCTTCCTGTGCGCAAGTCGCGTCGTCATTCCGGCGGCGTTTTTGAGCCGGAATCCAGTTTTGGATCTCGCTGGGACCGTGAGAGTGTTTATTTTAGCAATTGAGGGATCATAGATTGATACTTGTTAAGATTTTGATTCTTGCTATCGTTCAAGGGGCTGCTGAGCTTTTGCCGGTTTCAAGTTCCGCGCATGTTATCGTGGCCGAAAAATTAATGGGCCTTGACCCCGTCAGCCCCGAAATGACTCTTCTACTGGTAATGCTGCATACGGGTACGATGTTTGCGGTGATTGTTTATTTTTGGAGGGCGTGGAGAGTAAATTATTTTAGTTCGCGTGAGGCGTTTATAAGCTTTGCAAAGCTGGTTGCCGTAGCTACCGCATTTACAGGCGTAGTAGGCCTTTTGCTGAAATCATTGATCGAGAAGGTTGTCTTTCGAAATGTTGCTCATGCCGAGGTTGAACTCCTTTTTGGCAACATGACTCTTATCGCCGTGTCGCTGTTTATCGTGGGCTTGTTCATTATTTATGCCGGCGTCAAGGCGAACCGGTCAAGCGATACATCAAGTTTGAGCTTCAAAGAGTCGTCATGGATCGGAGCCATACAGGGGCTTTGCCTTCCTTTCCGTGGCTTTTCCCGATCCGGCGCCACGATTTCAATGGGATTGACCCTGGGCATAGGCAAAGTGCGAGTCGAAGAATTCAGTTTTGCCCTTGCCGTGGTGCTGACCCCACCTGTTATCGCCCGCGAGGTGCTTCGCCTGCTTAACGCGCATTCGGCTTCGCTTTCTCACTCTTCCCCTATTCTTACCCTTTTCTATCCCAGTTTCGCGGCAATGGTGTTTAGTTTTATATCCGGCATCCTGGCGCTAAGGTGGTTATCACGCTGGCTTGACCGTGGTTTCTGGCATGTCTTTGGCTACTACTGTCTGGCGGCATCAATCGTCGTTTTCACGCTGCACTCCATGTTCTGGATCTAAATACCTGTTGACATTAATAACGTTTCTCGAATAATTAAAGCACAAACAACCCATTGTCGCTTATAGCAACGGCAGAGATCCAATTCTTGCGCCTGTTGACGTGGATTATACGTAGAGCTGCCCTAGTTAACCGCCCGGCAGCGGTTATTCGACTGGATTCCGCCTTTAAAGTGGAGAAATAGTTATTATATGACATCCAATCTTAGCTGCCCGGCAGCTTATGGAGGAGGACTGAAATGCGTAGAGTAAATCTTCCAAAGCATCCGTATGGACTATTCATTTTCATCTGCGTTGTCTCTCTATTCCCCGTATTTTCATTGACCGCAAATGGAGCGACACTCGCCGATTTGGCCGGCACATGGAAATATAACAGTTTTGTTTCAGGCCCTCTGGCGCCCTGGTGGGAAAGAGGCACAATAACCATCAAGCCGGACGGAACATTCACAGGTTCCGGTGAAGACAGCAACGGCAATTCTGACAGTTCCATCGGCGCCTTCTCGATTGCCTCCGATGGGATTGTGATGACCGGAGGCGGTTGGTCGGACACCCCTTTGTGCCAACTGGACTCGGGCAATGCCGTCCTCGTATGTACGCACATCTCCACCGATGGCGGTTCCAACCTCACGATTTTCACCAAACAAGCCGCTTCGTATTCGCCGGCTGATTTGGCCGGCAACTGGGGAGCAAGCTTTTTGTCTTCGGGACCAACGCCATGGATGGCCGCGATGACCGAGACGGTCAGCCCGAGTGGGACATTTACGGGAATATTAACCGCAGATGGCGCAACGCCCGCTCCCGTATCCGGGCAAATCTCGGTTTCACCAACCGGGGTGATAACCTGTCTTTCCGGTGATTGTCTAAGCAGTCCAAACAACTACGCGGCTTTTATGGGCGCAGGCAAGACTGTCTCGGTTGGGACTAGTACCATGTAACATTGCTTTTTTCGTATAATGAGGTATAATCATGGCAAATTCCAGGGGGAGGGATTTGCCATGAAACCACGCTACCGTGTGACGTTGACAGAACAAGAACGCCAGG
>JBEKQE010000093.1:0-19178 GCA_049520035.1 Syntrophobacteraceae bacterium
CGAATTCATTACACGCACCACGGGGTTATCAAAACATCTGGTCAACCAATACATCGGAATCATAAAAGAAAATGAGAAAAAGCTCTCCACAAAAACCGCTTGACAGGCAAAATTGCCTAAACGAGGGGGTGAAAAGTTGTGTTATTGCCAAGATCACGGTATATTATTAAAAAGATTTGCCATAAGAGAGGGATGAATGATGATTTTTCATATCACACTTGAAAAGGCCGAAGACGGCTGGCTGGTCGCCGAGTGTCCGGCTCTTCCTGGATGTGTCTCGCAAGGGAAGGATGAAAAAGAGGCAATTGAGAATATCAAAGAGGCGATAACTGCCTGGCTTTGGGCTGAGGACCAAAAGGCTGTTTCGGCTTTATCCAAACAAAAAAAGCAAAAGCCCGTAGTAGTAGCGGTTTAAATCATGGGGAGGTTGGGCAATATATCGGGCAAAGAAGCTGTCAAAGCTTCACTAATCACCATCCACTAATCACCCCGTAGCTATCGTGAAAATCTTGGCCCCATCCGCCAGGCTCCCTTCAAGTCCGACTGTGAAACCGTTTTCGTCTTCGACACGGACCTCCCCGGCCAACGCAGCCTTATACAGACTTTGATCGTATGCTATGAGGGCGTGCTTTACTTTCATGCCTCGGTAGAGAGCGATTTTCTGGTCGTTTACGTAAACGTCAATGTTCTCATTCATCTCATGCTGTCCGAGAATTGCGAACCATGGATGAACACGGATAGACACGGATAAAGGGATTGGGGGATTGAAGGACGTGGAGCGGGAAGCAAGAAGCGGGAAGCGGGAAGGGGGCGGGTTTTCCAGGCGCATCCGATGACTGGCTCTGTTTCTTCCTCATTCAGCTTTCCGTGTTCATCCGTGTTAATCCGTGGTGAAGAAGTTGGGTTTTGCACTGTTCACTGCTGAACAGGATCGCGGCCCTGATTTCCTGGGGCTTGCAAATGCACTTTCTGCATTATATCCTACTGGTAGTGAACAAAAGCGTTTATTGGATTGAGAAATATTGGAGGTAGATTTGATGAAAGTGACCTATGACCCAAAGACCGATACGCTGAGCGTCATTTTTAAAGAAGGAATATCCGTCGCAGAAAGTGACGAAGATAAGCCCGGTGTAATTCTCGATTACGACGCGGAAGGCAATCTCGTTTCGCTTGAAATCCTCGATGCGTCCGTCCGAGTAAGTGACACCCACAAAGTCGAATTCGAAATGACCGCTTGAGCCTGGGGACTAAAGGACTGTGAACCGCGGATGAACACAGATAGACACAGATAAAGGGATTGAGGGATGGAGGAATAGGACTGAGGACTGAGGACTGAGGACTGAGGACTGAGTGGCGAGAAGCGGGAAGCGTGAAGCGGGAAGCGAGAAGCTTTTACTTCCATTCACGACTCACGAGTCACGATTCACGAGTCAGGACTGAGGACTGAGGACTGAGTGGCGAGAAGCGGGAAGCGAGAAGCGTGAAGCTTTTACTTCCATTCACGACTCACGAGTCACGATTCACGAATCAGGACTGAGGACTGAGAAGCGGGAAGGGGGCGGGCTTTCCAGGCGCATCCGATGATTGGCTTTGTTTCTTCCTCATTCAAAAATCCGTGTTCATCAACCCCGCTACGCTCCTCCATCCGTGGTGAAGAAGTTGGGTTTTTCGCCGTTCACCGTTCAGGCCGTAGCTATCGAAAATATTTTGGCCCCATCCGCCAGGCTCCCTTCAAGTCCGACTGTGAAACCGTTTTCGTCCTCGACACGGACCTCCCCGGCCAACGCAGCCTTATACAGACTTTGATCGTATGCTATGAGGGCGTGCTTTACTTTCATGCCTCGGTAGAGATCGATTTTCTGGTCGTTTACGTAAACGTCAATGTTCTCATTCATTCGATTCAGTTTCTGAAAATGATTCTGTTCCGGACCTCAACATTTATCGGCGAATTTTTGCGGATGTAGTCGGCTACTGCGTCCCTTTGGGGTGGTCCGGCAGAGATGTTTCGGCCTTTTTTGAAAATATTGAACTGGTTGCCCCCGGAGGCAAGAAAATCATTTGTCACAACCCTGTAGGTTGCCTGGGGCTCCATTGGCTTTCCCGCCACCTCCACCGAGGCCACCTTCGCTCCCGCAGGTTTGGACAGGTCGTATACGATTTGTATCCCTGAAACCTGGAGCATATTTTCCGATAAAATGCTCTTCTCCAAAAGCTCCCTGATCTGCTCTCCTGTAAGGTCCATCGTGATCAGGTCATCGTCGAACGGAAGTGCCGTAAAGACCGCCTCCACCGTTATCGGCCCCCTAGGTATATCGGCCCGGATGCCGCCTCCGTTCTGGAAGGCGATCTGGGCGCCGGAGGCGTCGAGCATGGCGTCCGTAACGATGTCGCCAAGGTCGCTTTCCCTGATATAGTCCCTGGTAAGATCGGCTGCCGCTGTGCCGATCACTTTTGAAAATTCGTTCTTTATCTGTGCTTCATACTTATCGACGATCTGGGCGACATTTGGATCGAGCTGAGCGCCCGATGCGGGTGAAACCAGCCGGAGCTCGTCCTTGCGAGTATAGCTGAGGATCTTTTTCTTCGCCCGGTCAAAAGTGATGTTCAGGACTCCGAGATAGATCCCGTTCGAGCCTGCCTGTACTATTACCGTGCCCGATTCGATCACCGGGTCCCTTATGGCCGTATGGCTATGGCCTCCCACTATGATGTCGATTCCCCTGACTTGCCTTGCCAGTTCCCGGTCTGCGTCAACTCCGTCATGGGTGAGCGCAACGACGATTGAAGCCCCTTGAGCCCGGACCCGCCTGATTATAGCGGGCAGGACCTTCTCCGGGGGAACGAATGTAAGTCCGGTAAGATTCCCTGGTTTTGAGGTGTAGTAGGTCTCGGGTGTGGTTATGCCGATTACCGCGATTCGAACGCCTTTCCTTTTCAGGATTACATAAGATTTCACTCCCGTGATATGTCGGCCGCCGCGCTTGAAGACGTTTGCCGAAAGCACTGGAAAGGAAGCCGACGAAATAATGGATTGGAGGACGTCTTGTCCCCAGTCGAATTCGTGATTCCCGAGAGCCATGGCATCGTAGTGCATGTAATTCATGATCTCGATTACCGGCTTTCCGTGGAACAGGTTTGATACCGGGGTCCCCTGGAACATATCCCCCGCTGACAGGAGAATTGTTCCGTCCGGATTTGCAGCCCTTTCGCGTTCAATCATTTTGGCGAGGTATTCAGCCCCGCCAACCGGTCGCTCGGGATCGGCGCTCTTGTCCTGGTACGGAATGATATGTCCATGGGTATCATTTACATGCAGTATGGTAAGACTGATTTCAGCCTGCCGCGCCAGGACAGCGGATGAGAGCAACAGCATCAGCGGCAGTGACAGGAATAAAATCAGAAAAAAGAGGCCTGTCGTTGAAGCGGACAGGAATTTTCTTTTGGAATTACGCGAAAATATCATCGGCGCCCTCTTTTCATTTCAAATATGTCAAAAACCATTCCAGACTGGCCTGAATCGCCCTCTTGCGCCATGAATCGTCACTGATCCGGTGGTCTGCGGTACGCATGAGCACAAGCTTCTTGGGGTCATTGAGGCGCTTATAAATCAGGACCGAATCTCCCCAGGGGACGACATCATCCAATTGCCCGTGAATCAGCAGAACGCGTCCCGCTTCGCCCAGGGCGTCCAAATTTGTTGGAGAGCCGAGACTGAAGCCGTCCGGGAAAATGGTTCGCAATTCCTCGAACTGCTCCGTATCCGGATGAATTCCGCTGATGTCGAAAGGAGCTGCCCAGCTCACGGTGGCTCGAATCACCTCCGGGCGTTCGTTAGCGGCAAGAAGTGAAAGAAACCCCCCAAAACTCGATCCGAGAAGCCCGATGCGTCCGTCCGACCATGGCTGTTTCAAAGCAAAACTCATTGCCGCCTTTAGGTCGCACGTCCTTGCTTCGACAAGACTCATCCCGCGCCTTGGAGGGCTGTGCCCGCACCCTGAAAAATCGAACCGCAGGGCGCAAAAGCCCGCCTGGCTCATCGTCTCGCCTATGGCGATGAATTTGGGGCTTTCCTTGGCGCTCAGCAGGCCGTGGGAGCAGACTATCACCGGGGCCGGAACCTTCCCCGGCAGATGCGCCACCCCCGAAAGATCGATTCCGTCTGCTTCGATAAGCAACTCCGCTGTCTTTGAAGCGAATGCCATAAAGACTCACCTGTCACATGTCAGGACTGAGGACGCAGTGTCGAGGACTGAGGACTGAGGAAGACGCCCGCACAATCAAGTGTCCGCAGCGTACTGCGTCATTCCCTGTTTGAGTGCTTCCGAGCCGGAATCCAGGCTTTTTGCGCTTCATGGCCCAAGAAACTGGATTCCGGCTAAAAACATGCCGGAATGACGAACTTGATTTGGCGCGTCATTCGCACTAATGGACACTTTATTACGGGAAGTAGGATGTTATGCCCGCTCAGTGCTCATACCAAGTTGCGTTCAAGTTGATGAGGCATAGGGCCTTGTGCCCGTCCGCACTTCCAAGCGCCCACAAGGGGCTATACTACTTTCGTATGCTCGCTTCTCGCACGTTCTTGAACGCAACTTGGTATCAGTCCTCTTCATCAATCCTCTTCCTCAGCCCCCAGTCCTCAGCCCTCAGCCCTGATTCCTGAGTCCTCATACTGCGCGATGGCTTTCCGGAAGCGCTCGGGTACGCGGACAGGGTCGCGGGTATCCTTGTTGATTGCCACCGCAACTATGTGCCCCGCGGCAATCGGCCGGCCGGCCGTTTCCTCGAATATGGAAAATTCGAAGGTGAAACTGGTGTTTCCCATATTGCTCACCCGCACATGGACGTGCAGAGTCTCATCGAAAAAAGCCCGCCCCTTGTACTGGCAATCCGCCTGGACATAAAAAAAATCCAGCCCCTCGCTCAGAAAGTCATTATAGTTATAACCGACTGCCCTGAGGTATTCGATCAGCCCTATGTCGAAATAGGTGAAATAGTGGCCGAAGAAAACATGCCCCTGCATGTCTGTTTCCACGTATCGAACCTGTACGGGGGCGAAAAATTTGAAACGGGTTTCCAAGTCTGTGCTCCTTTTAAAAACGGTCCAACATTTAAGGCTCCTGCGCTGCATTATAGCAATAACTGGATCGCAGGGAGAAAAATATGTCTGAGATTCTCGTTTCCTACAATATTGAACACGCCCATCGAAAGATTTTGAAGGAAGTCCTTTCAGGCCGGGCAGGCATCAAATTCTTGTCCGATATCGCTAAAGAGGATCGCGCCGGTGTGATAGAGCGGGCCGATGTTATAATTTCCTGGAACCCGGCCAGGGAATTCAGCCCGGAGGAATTAAGGCTGGCCGGGCGCGCCCGGCTGATCCAGTTGGTTACAGCCGGCGCTGAGCATCTGCCTTTTGCGCTCCTGCCTCCAGGGGCAATAATTGCCTCCAATACAGGCGCATTTGCGGAGCCGATGGCCGAACACATACTGGCGATGGTCCTGGCGCTTGCAAAACGGCTTTGCGTAAACCACGCCAAACTAAAGCAGGGTGAATTCGACCAGAAGACCAAAAACAGAAATTTGCGCGGGCTTGTGTTCGGCGTGCTTGGATTCGGCGGGATCGGGCAGGCGGCGGCCATACTCATGCGGGGTGTCGGGCTGAGGATTTTCGCTATAAATACGAGCGGACGAACTACCGAAACGGTCGATTTCATAGGTACCATGGATGATTTCGAATATCTGCTGAAAAACAGCGACGTGCTTCTGGTCTCGATACCCCTGACCATCCGCACTAAAGAACTTATCGGAAGCCGCGAACTGGCCCTCATGAAGCCTGAGGCCATCCTCATAAACGTGGCGCGCGGAGCTATAATAGATGAACAATCCCTCTACCGGCATCTGGCTCAAAATCCCGGTTTCGGCGCGGGAATCGACTCGTGGTGGATCGAGCCTTCGATGGGCGGTGAATTCAAAGTGAATTACCCCTTTTTCGACCTGCCAAATTTCCTCGGCTCCCCGCACAATCCCTCCATTACGCCGGGTACGATGGCCCGCGTGGTAAGACTTGCCGCACAAAATGCGGCCGATTTTCTGAGTGGCTTTAAGATAAAAGGAGTGGTCAAAAGGGAGGATTACATGGAATCGTGAGATAGATCGGCCATGACCGCAAAGCGATAGCTCGGGGCCACACATCGACAAGGCAGCCGGGTCGCTCAACCTCTCAGGGCGGTGGGCGGAGGTTATTATTCCGCAAGCTTCTTTTTCGATTTGCGGCGGGACTGGAGTGTGAGAAGAACAACCGCAATGGCTATGCCGGCCAGAATTCTGCTTAGCCATCTCCAACCAATTGTACGGAGGCTTACCACCGTTTGCCAGCTCCTTTTGAACCAGCCTCCGAGCGGAATGTCCTCCCGGCTCACCAGCGCAACGGATCGCTTCGCCTGGCCGGACACCAGGAAAACGATCTCGCCCATTTGCTGGCCTGCCTTGATTGGGGCGGTTACATCGGAAGGCACATGTATCTCCCACTTCAGCAGGTTTTTCTGGTTTTGCTGGATGAGCAAAGAAGCGTTTTCAGCAGGATAAATCTGGATTTCGTCCTTTTGTCCTTTCCAGACCCCGGCTTTTGCGACTGCCTGGCCCTCCTGGAACGGTTGGACCAGAGTGAATTGCCTGAATCCGTAGTTCAGAAGCTTAAGGGCTTCCCTCTCACGGATCGGGGCGTTCTGGGCGCCCATCACGACAGCGATGAGCCGCATCCCGTCGCGCTTGGAGGTGGCGGAAAGATGGTATCCGGATGCTGCGATGTATCCCGTTTTCAGGCCGTCGATCGTCGGGTCTTTGAACAGAAGGTGATTCCGGTTGTATTGCTGGACCTTGTTGTAGGAGTATTCTTTCATGGAATGAAAGCCCAGCGCTTCAGGAAAGGCATTTAAGTAAGCCATATCCATGGTAGCCATGTCTCTGGCGGTTGTAATCTGACCTTCAGCGGGCAATCCGTTAGGATTGAGGAAACGGGTCCGGGTCATTCTCAGTTCTTTGGCTTTACTGTTCATGGCATCTACAAAAGCGTCCACGCTCCCGCTTAGATGTTCCGCTGCCGCAACGCAGGCATCGTTGCCCGAAACTACCGCTATGCCTTTTATAAGCTCCTCGAGGGGAACACGTGTCCCAATTTGGACGAACATCTTCGAGCCGCCGGTCCGCCAAGCCGCCTCGCTGATCAGGACTTCATCGTTCAGGTGAATCCTGCCCTGCTTAATCCCTTCAAAAATCAGGTAAAGAGTGGCGATCTTGGTAAAAGAGGCAGGCTCGATGGGTTCATCGGCGTTTTGTTCAAAGAGCACTGTTCCGGTCGAAGCTTCCACGAGGATTGCAGACCGCGCCTCTGTCCGGCCAGGTGAAATCTCCGTGGCCCTCGCGGCGTCCTTGGCTGCTTGCTCCTTGCCTCGCACGGCGCCCGGTTGCTGCGCGCCCGTCTTTTTCTCCACACCGGATTGTGTTTTCGTTTTCTTGGCGCTACCCTCGATTGGCGCAACCGAAGAAACCATAACAAAGGCTAAAGGGAGTGCAAGCAACAGGCAGAAGAAAAAACTTCTTCGCATCTACTTCCTTTCAAGTGTATGAGCTAAATTTTCCAAAAAGGATTCAGACGTGTGCGTGCTTATACTGCGAATCGGCCTTGTTGACAATAAAAGGAATTTTCCGCCTTTTTCTGTGGTAATCCAGCGGATTTTCGGAAGTTATCACGCATGACGCAGTTAGTTCAAATAGCCAAGGGAAGCAGCCTGACGGTCCTGGCGTGCTTCAAGACTCTGGATCCCGGCTCAAAAGCGCCGCCGGGACTGCCGGAATGACGACTCCCGGAAATGTCAAACTTTTGGGAGTCCACCGGCACAGCCGGAGGTTTACCCTGATCAATTACTTTTTCTAAAACCCAGACCCAGAGGGGAGGCGTCCCTGTGACTACAAAAAAATTCCAGATTTGGACCCCATGCTCGACCTTTCATAGTTTTCGTGCTATGCGCATTTTGATAGGATAATTGGCGCATCTGTTAGACTTTTTCTTATCCCGATTCGTCTTAGCTCATGTCAGCCCGAAAATCCGGGTTCCAAAGGCGGGATTCCGACTCATGCGGCATTGCTTTGATAGCCTGAACGCCTCCGGAGGCGATGTCGGACATCGCCCGGATTTTTTGCGGACAGCGGTTCTTTAGCGCTTTGGGCATATGGAGTTTGATTTTCGGTATCGAGGAGAATGGAATGAGAAGATTGAGCGCTCTCGCGCTTGGACTGATCCTGGCCGTGGTGTTGGCGCCTTCTGTTTGCGCACAGGCCGGGAACTCCGAAGAACCTGCGCTTGTGGGCCGCATAACTTTCATCGATGGTCAGCTTCTCCGCTATGTTTATGACGAGCAGGACTGGGTCGCCACCGTAAAAGATGCGCCCTTCGGGATCGAAGAGGCCGTCTATTCCAGTGATACGGGAAAGGCGGAGTTCAAGCTGCCCAACGGAGTATGGGTGCGAACGGGAAGCGATACCCAGATTCAGCTTATGGTCCTGCGCGACGACTTGACGGAAATCGATGTTGCCTCGGGCACCATTAGGTTCTACAACAAAAGTCAAAAGGCCCTGATTAAGGCGACGACACCTTTCGGGTATGTGCTTGCGCGGCCCGGCGCTGCCTTCGATCTTTATGTGGGAGATGATTCGGCCGAGCTGATAAGCCTTGACGGCGCCATTGACTTCGTCCTCGGGGAGGGGGAAGCGCGGTATACGGTCAAAGCCGGCGGCGCATCCATAGTATCGGATGGCAAGGTGGCCGTTGAGGGAGACGGCCAGGTGGACGCGGCCTGGGATGAATGGAACCTCAAGCGGGAAGAACTCTGGGCACAAAGGGTGCTGGTCAAGGGAGAGTCGATCGATAACCTGCCGGCTGAGTTGCGCGATGATGCTTACGATCTCGATCAGAACGGCAGGTGGGAGCAGGTCCGCTATGAAGGCCGGTACCGAAAGCTGTGGCGTCCGACGGGGATTGCCGCAGGCTGGCAGCCATTCACGGTTGGCAGGTGGACAGTGTGGTCCCGGGATAATGTCTGGATTCCTGAGGAATCATTCGGCTATGTGACGCACCATTATGGGAACTGGGTTTTTGTTAACTCCGCCTGGTATTGGGCGCCTCCTGGGAAGGTCATGGCCGGCAGCATAGGCAGACGCCTATACTGGTATCCCGGACGAGTCTCCTGGATCCACTCGGACGCGGATGTCGGCTGGGTCCCGCTCGCGCCCGGCGAGACGTACTACTCCCATAACTATTGGGGGCCGGGGAGCTTCATTGTTAGAGCAAGAAGAGGCGGAATCGGCATCGGCAGGCTGGCTTACGCCGGCCATGCGGTTGTCGTTCCTCGGGGCAGCTTCTACAGCGTGAACAGCTACACCGGTGTCAGGGTCGCAAATATCAACCGGACCGCCATTATCAACAATTACACGGCCGCGCCGGTTATCAGCGACAGGGTGATCCCCAACTATAGTTCGATTCGGTACCGCTACGTCTATAACATCAGTCTGGCCCACCTGCCGGCCAAACCCCACCAGGCTGTGGTAGACAGGATAAACCGCAACCGGATGATTGCCCCAAATGGCGGACGCGCCATTTCTGCCATGGCCGTTCAGCGGAACCTGGCCCGGATTGACTTCGGGAAACCTGTCAGGGACCCGCAGGCCGCGCAGCGTGTTCAGAAACTTTGGATTACGAGCAGGATCGTTCCCGTGAGCCAGGTACACAGGCCGCGCTCTGAGGTTCAGTTTGTCCAGCGTGCCCTAAAAGCGCAGGGGAAACGGCCTCTGCGCCGGCCAGGCCCCTACGGGCCCGGAGCGCTGCAGCTCCGGCGTACGGGCCCGGCGAGATGGGTCCGGTGAACGTGTCCGGCGGGGTGAACGGGTGAGGAACAAGAGGATCGGGTCCTGCCCTCAGCGTGACTTGTCCGGGGTTCCCGGATTACACAGGCTCAAAAAAGGCCCGCCTGCCGACATCCAGCTTGCTGGCTGCTTTAGTGAACTCGGCTTGCAATTTCCACGGCCTGCGGAGTGTGGGGCCCGGTATCCTCTGCTGTCCTATGCCAAACATTGATTTGGAACAAACCGTCCGGCGTTGATCGACCATTCGAAAATTATCCTCGTCTGATAGACTTATGAACAACCCTGTGCGGTAATCTGGTCATTCAATTTACCGCCTTTAGGCGGAAGGTGTGCCGCGTAGCGCCAAGGCCGGCCGCGGGATGGTCTGTCATGACCGTTAGGCGGAAGTCATGCGCGTTGGGCCGTCAGCGGGATGCCTTCATCGGAGCCCAAAATCGCGCCTGCTGACGAGGTCGGCGGCCCGGAAGAATCATGAAAATCAAAGGGGGATTAGGTCAGGTTTGTCATCGCAGACGCGGAACTTTTTCCCTCTACGACCTGGAGAAGATCGGAACAAAACTCGGAGTTTCCTTTAATTGGCACGCCCGGTTGCAAAAGACACTACGCTCGTTTATGCTTGCAGTCCACCAAACAGACACAAAGGAGACCGCCATGGGAAAGCCGGATTCGAAAGTCGATGCTCTTGTGCAATCCTGGCTCAAGGAATACTCAGCCAGCGATCTGAATGCCGCAGATTTTCTTTGCGACCGCCATGCCCGCATTCCGGACAGGGTGGCGCTTTTTTATGAAAACGCTCAAGGGGAGACCGCAAAGTGGACCTTCCGGGAGTTCCGTGAGGCATCCTCCAAGTTTGCGGGTTTTCTGAAATCGATCGGTATCCGGAAAGGAGACCGTGTCGGCGTGATGCTCCCCAAAACCCCGGAGCTTATCATTTCCGCTCTTGCCACCTGGAGGCTGGGCGCCGCATACCTGCCGCTCTTCACGGCTTTTGGCCCCGACGCTGTAGATTACCGGATCCTCGACAGCGATACGCGCGTGGTGGTGACCAATGCGGCCAATCGGGCCAAACTCAGCGCCACACCTGCTTACCGGAGCGGAAAGCTTGCGGTTGTCACCCTTTGTGAAGGGCGCGGAAAAGGTCTTGAAAAGGGAGATTACAGCTTCTGGCACGAACTGGAGTCAGCGGATGCTGAAACCAGGCCGTCCATGATATCGGGCGAAGACATGATGATTATGCTCTACACTTCCGGCACGACCGGCGACCCAAAGGGTGTGGACATCCCGGTGAAATGTCTTGCTTCCTTTGAAGCTTACATGAAATTCGGCCTGGACCTTCGCGAAGACGACATGTTCTGGAATATGGCCGACCCCGGCTGGGCCTACGGCCTCTATTACAATCTCATGGGGCCGCTGCTCATGGGCAAGGCGACCATGTTTTTCGATGCTCCGTTCACTCCGGGTGAGTTTTTCCGCCTCATGAGCAAGTACCGGGTCACCAACTTCGCTTCGTCCCCGACCGCCTACCGTGCGCTGAAAGCCGCCGGCGACCGGATTGCCAGGCAATACCCCTACTTTTTGCGGGTTGCTTCGAGCGCGGGGGAACCTCTGAACCCGGAGGTCATTGAATGGAGCAGTAAACTCTGGGGCATCCCGATTCATGACCAGTTCGGCCAGACCGAACTGGGCATGGTTGCAAACAATCACCACATGGAAGAGGTCAGGCAGCCTCTGAAGATGGGTTCCATGGGTCCCTCGATGCCGGGATTCAGGATGGTTGTCGTCAACGAGGAAGGCCGGGAAGTCAAAGCGGGCGAAGAGGGGCAATTTGCGGTGGATATCCGGAACTCACCGCTTTACTGGTTTCGCGGGTACTGGAAAGATGATCAGAGAACGCAGGAAAGAATAGTCGGAAACGGAAGATATTACCTGGCCGGCGATACGGTGAAAATGGATGAAGACGGCTACCTTTTCTTCAGCGGGCGCTCCGACGACATCATCTTGAGTGCCGGCTACAGGATAGGGCCGTTTGAAGTGGAAAGCGCTCTTATGAAACACCCCGCAGTAGCGGAGGCTGCGGTTGTCGGAAAACCGGACCAACTGAGAGGTGAGGCGATAAAGGCCTATGTAACTCTGGTTCCCGGGGCGCCGTCCAGCCAGGAGCTTTCCGAACAGTTGAAAAACTTCGTCAAGGAGCACCTTTCCGCCCACGAGTATCCGCGGGAGGTCGAATTTATCGACCAGTTGCCCAAGACGCCAAGCGGTAAGATACAAAGATTTTTGCTCAAGCAGCGCGCATCCGATTCGAATGCTGTTTCGGGAGATTGAGAGCTATTGGGATATCGTATTCTTTATGGACTCTGCGTGTTGCAAGAGCTGTTGAACGTCAAACCGAACATATAAGGAGATTTTTATTGGCGCCGATCATACTCGGATAGCGGATCTCTGCATTGCGAACATTCCCGAACAGGTGTCCGATAGTGCTCATGCAGAGTTCAAAATCCGGATAACTTCTTCCAGAATTTTATCGAAAGCTTGCCTGACGTCCACCTGAGTACGGGTTGGAAGCGATTCTTTCGGGCGAATCTGAGTGTGGAGGAGAGTATCAGTGAGCTTACGAGATGTTGTCTCAAGCCGCTGGGCCACTTCCTTGAAGGATTTTGTCCCGGCATAATTGTTCGCAACCTCTTTGAAGCTCTTGCAAGAAAATACTGGAGGTATGTGATCAAGGATTGCTCGGGTAAGCATTGCGACAGCCTGGTAGCATTCGTATGCAAATGCTGTGTCCAATTCCTCGCAGAGGCGGATAACCCTTGATAAATCAAATGAAGCACTGGTGATTAGCTTTAACTGCCTGAGACGCTCATCATCAATAAATCTATCTCCCGAGTCGATCTTTGCAGGTTGGCTGCTCAGAATTATGTGGAGATGAGCATCAATGGCCATGAGCACGCGATCAGAGCCCAAGTCCAACATCTTTGATTCTCGAAACATGACTCTTGAAGCTAGATTCTGAAGTTCTTCCTCAAGGGTAATGACATGTGAATGAAGCCAACGCCTCCCTAAATCGGAAATTTCTGGTGCTAGACTTCGTCGCTCTTCTTTACTAAGCCCTGCCACAACATCCTTAACACGAAAAAGGAAAATATCACGTCTGTGTTCGATATCTTTTTCGTATTCCGCCTTCGTAAGCAGAACTGTACCAGAACCAAAAAATGCATTAATCGCCGAGAGCTTGCTATGAAGCCGGGCTATCGTTTCCCTAAGCTGTCTCTCAGCTTCATGGGCATCTTGTGCCAGGAGTGATGCGATAATTTCGATTGGATTCACGTAAGAACTTGTTCCCTTCATCGCCGGACCGCATCAAGGTGAGTTCGCGATGACTGCTCGTGCGCAACAAGTTTCCTGGGCTACCCGGTCTACCGCGAGCAGCATGCGTGTAGGTGTTATTCGGACGGTCTGGACAATCCTCGCCCAAACCGCAAACGTAAGTACCAACAAGCATCCCCGCTACCACAACCCTAAACTCGTAAGGGGTTGAATGGACAGGTGTTTCTCTTAAGTTGGCGGCATTCGGCTCGACCTCGACCCAAACGGACCATTTATATTCGAAACGTTTTTGTGCGCCTGAGTCGGTCGTTCAGGTACTTAGCATTCCCAAATGATACCACATACACCTCACGTGCATTCTCACCGCTATACCGGTCTGGGTCCCAAACACGGGGCACGGAAGCAACAGCGCCAACTTCAGGATGTAATAGATGAAAAAGTACTTGTCCGACCTTTTGTAGCTTGCTTCCTAGTGATGATATCAGAAAGTAATAATCGTTATTATATCTCTGGTATATCTGCTCCAGCACCAGTAGGGTCTCACGATAATCGAATGTACTAATGTAGCACATGCGATGCGCCACCTCTATCAAATCCTCGTGGTAATATTTCTGTGCATCAATTCTCCATCTATTTTGAATCAAATGAGGTATTCCAAAAAGCCAAAATACTTTACTTGGGGATATTTCTTCAATGACGGCATGAGTGCGAATTTCAGAAAATGATGGGAAAACTATTAAATATGTTGGGCGTGTATCAGCACTCATTCCTGGTATTCTTTTTAACATTTCGACTTTTTCAATTCCTACACTAAGAAATTCTGGGGGAAGCGCTCGGTTTATATTGACGGCAGATCGTGTATTTATGTACTCTTTAAAAAATGGCCTATATTCGGTTGATTCTGAATATGCTAGATGTATCTCAGCTCCGGTGTTGAGCAGTGTATGTAAGCTTTCAAGCAGGAGCCTTGAAGATCCCACGGTGATGTCAAAAACAATACTTGTTTCAGGTAAGGTCAAATCGATCCCGTTATTCTGAATGGTTTCAATGAGAATCTGTCCGAAGTCCTTATCAAAGCTATTGATTTCATTCTTGAGTTCTGCCGGGCTTTTGCCGCCTGTGAGTTTCACAAGGATGGAATGTAGAATTCCAGTATGCGATTCATTAGCTCTTCGCATCTCGTCGTGGTCGTAGTGAACGCAGAAGGCTTTCTCAAAAGTCCAGCCAAGAGATCTAAATCTCTCAGCCGCTGCGCAACACCTCGGTTCAAAGCCCGCGACCGTTATGATCGCTGTGCACTGACGAGGAGCCAGCTTTTCATTTATGCAAACAGGAGAGGGTAGGCTACTTACGAACTGTTCGAAATCAAGTTCAAAGACGCGGTTCAAACATCATCCTCCTTAATATCCCAGATGTTCAATTGCTCACCTTCAATGCCACGACTCGATTTGGCTTTCTCAATAGCCCTTTTGACATAAGATTTTGCCATAGCCTCAGGATTATAACAAAACGCCTCCCAATCTCTTCGGCTTACTGTGTAACATTCGGAATTGGTGAGTCCAATCTTGAACGCTGGACAAAAAATACGCCTCAAGATGACCTTGCTAGCCAATGTGTTACGGCGTGATCTACTTTCCGAAGCGTCAATAACAATGCAATACCTCTGCAAGAGAAACCACAACCACTTAGCGGAAAGTTGAGTTCCCACTTTTTCCTGATCAATCCCTAGCAGGTCTTGAGCAGACGCAACATAGGTTTCATCCATTTCAATTCGAATTAGTTGGTAGGGATCTCTCCTGTCAGAGGCCCTCGAAATCCAAGGATACTCTCGCAAAAGCTGCAAACTCATGTTCCCAAAGGCGTTCACCAAATGGAATAGTTTTTCTCCGTACCTTGGTATTCCCTTGATTTTAGCAAGGTATTGTTGAGAGTATCTTTCAATAACTGAACTTTGCTTGTTCTTATCGATTTGCTCTATCATATCTGGCCCAATTTCAAATACCTCATACATACGGTTCAAAAGTTCCAGTATATTACTAACATCACCCGTGCATAAATCGCATATTGTGTCCCAACCGTGGTAATACGTTTTCTTCTGGCTGTTTTTAATTTCAATCTCAATCTCTTCTTCAATAAGACCTTCAGGGATACCCTTCCTAGAGCTCCTAGCCTCTATTCTTGCTTCGGCCTCTTCTTTTAGGGAGCGAGCAAGAGTACCGGCTGGATACTGAGATCGTCCGATTATATCCTTTATTTTCCCCTTATAATTGCATAGCTCTAATCTCTTATCGACAATGCTGCTGAGAAACTCCTTCTGCTCGCTACGAGGGAGTTCTAAATAGTACAAGGTGCCGATGTTCCATTCTTTATAATCACGATCTTGGTCCAAAAAACTTCCGAAAGTCTGGTCAGGAGGGACTCCGAAAACCTCTGATGATATCTTTGACTTATACTTTCCATTTGGAACGAACAATATGTGATTAATTGCTCTCTGTGCCTCCCTTGGTACTTTTCTCTCAGTATAGTCATCTACGAATAAAAAGATGTGCTTGCCAAGGAAGGGGGTGATACTAGTTGAGACAAGATCAGCTAGTTCGGCGATAAAATCCTGTGTGGTAAGAGGAGAAACTGGTTGATTATTCCATATATTCATTCTAACAGAATGGATCGTGATAAGGATATAAGATTCCAAGAGCAGTAGAGTATCTTTAATTGTTCCGGCATCTGAACTAGTATCCTGATAAAATGTCCTTACAAAGTTCAATAGACTTGCAATGTCGTGTTCTGCAAGTTTATTATACTTATTACATGCTATTAGAGTTCTTACAAAATCCCTAAACACGAGGAGGTTAAAGTAGTGTCTTATTTCACCTCCTCGCGATGCCAGAACTTCTTTATCAATTGCACTAAAGCGTTGCCTAAAGTCCTTATTGCACGAAACATAGAGTCCCAAATAGGTGCGCGACAGTGCATCCTCAATCTGATCAGCGTCAGCCAAGCAATTAAAGGACATTGATCGGAAAACGGTCGTCTTCCCGCACCCGCGCGGGCCTATAACGAGCAAATTTGCACTGGATTCAATCTTATCTCGCCACGGAAAATTTCTAGCGGCAAGCTTATACAGCAGGCTATTATCCGTCACCTCCTCTGCATTTCCAAAGTCAAAAGGGTGCTTCAAGTTCTGCTCCGAAACTCCTCTCGGGAAGTTTTTCTCGAAATGGCGAAGGAGGTCAGAAGCCTTTTCGGGCCTTCTCATTGGATCATCATCGTACATTACTGCCAGCAAAGCTTCGCACGCCCTCAATATAGCGTCATCATTGGGTGATTTTATCAAGCCATTGAATTGAATCTTATTTGCAATATGACCAATGTGACCTGCTAAATTTCTTAAGTCGTCACGCTGCTTCCGAGTAGTGCACGATGCCTTTGCTGATCCGAAATCGATTATCATTGGGCGTCGCATCGTGGAGGGCTGCTGGATGATTATGTTCCCTGAGTGCAGGTCGTCGTGCATGAGAGAGTGAGCTTGCATGACGCCAACTGCATGTAGCATCTCCCGCAAGAAGCTCTCCAAGAATGTTGCTGTCAAGGAATTGCCATTCTTGATAAGATACTTGTCCAAGGTGTCACCAGCGATAAAGTCTTCAACGAAGTAAACGTATTTGTCTCCCCTTGCGCGATCTTCCCAGATATCACAGGCATGAATTTGAGGAAAATGGTCACGGTCGGCAAGTGCTAGGTCCGCCATCAGGCTCACTTCCGGTAGAGGGGATTTGCCCTCATATTCATCAGCTATCGTTAACTTCAACGCGTATTTGGTTACACCATTCTTGAGCCTAGCAGAAAATGTTATTCCTTTAAATCCATGTCCTAGTACGTCTAAAAGTTCATAGTTATCTACTTCACTAGGTCTGGTAGATGGATTAGATAAATACTCCTTCTGCGGTTTACTCATCATAACTCTGAAATGTCCTACAGATGCATAGTAGATGTTGGGATTAAACCCGCTCAGTGTCAGTGTTAGACTTGTCTCGTATGAGTGAATCCTAGTCCGATTATCATCCCTAGTAGCCTCATCGCGATAGAGATAGAGTATACGCTTATCCCCATTGCCATGTTGCACATCAAACCAAATGGAGGATTCGTCAGAATCAATCCAGCGGTTTACCTTCAATCCTGCAGATTGGAGTTCATGGCCCTCTAGGCATTGTGGATATTGAAACACATCTTGCCCTGTCATCTAATTCCCTTTCAAAATCTGGCGAAAGTCATTACGCAGCGGTAGGACAAAGATCGCCTTTGGCCCCTGGGAGTTGTGGTGGAAAGAACCGACCTTGGCATAACCAGCAGAAGAGCCAATTTCAATCCAGTTGGCGGCTCTGTAACATGTGCCAGGGAATCGGCTTTTATCAACGAACGTCTCTAACAGGACCGGACGAAACCCATAACCCTCCAGCCAGTGACCAGAAACAATCGAGGCACACCTTGATAGTAGATGCGAGGCCAGATTGGGTATCTTCACCCAGGGCAGGATCAAAAAACGGACATTATTGATGATCAGGTGTCTGTTCTTGGCTAGCTGACACTGATCCCATTCTATCCATTGATCACGTGCTTTGAGCGTCCAAGCTGCATCGGCCCAGCCGAAGCATGCAATGGGTTGATCATGGATCGTGGCAAAATATTTTATCTGCCTCCCAACGATTTTGCAGGTATGCAGATAATGGTGGTCCGAGATTAACTGATTCCACATTTTTTTCGTTAGCTGATCCGTCACTCTCTCGAACTTGATCTCTGTGAAATCTATTGCACAGATACTCTTGGAAGGGAAACTCACATCTGAGGGAAGGGGATTATAATTCTTGCTTTTTGATTTTCTTGGGATGGGAAGGTCTAAAACTCCCGCCCCCTCCAGTTTTCGCAAAGCTTCCCGACACGCAACGTCCTTAGGTCTTCCACTGTCCTGATACCAGTTCAGAGTACTGCAAATCTCCCTCGAAATACTGGTCAGGCCTTGGCTGAAAAACGCGTTGGTGATCTCGACAATCTGGTTTATCTCGTGGGAAGTGAAGTATCTCCCGCGTGCGAAAAAATTGTCGAGGGAATGTTTCTCCAATAGAATTCCAGTCTACAGTCTGCTCTGAATCATTAAGTTACAAGTGGAAAAGGCCAAACAAACAAAGTCAGATACCCAAGGGAAAAATCAGGTAGTTTAAAGTACAATATTGAGCGCGTTTGTTCAAGTTGGCATTTTGGGGGATAGCTGGAACTCTGGATGTTCCACCTGGCAGGTCTCCCGCGGGGAGCACTGGCA
This sequence comes from Syntrophobacteraceae bacterium, assembly GCA_049520035.1. Taxonomy (GTDB): domain Bacteria; phylum Desulfobacterota; class Syntrophobacteria; order Syntrophobacterales; family Syntrophobacteraceae; genus SbD1. Next base: position 18,560 of record JBEKQE010000093.1, read on the forward strand.
AAGAGAGGAGTAGCACATACGGACAACGAAAAAGGTGTGCTTTTCTCTGTACTACTAACGTGCGGACTCTTGAAATTTTATCAAGATTTTTACGTAAAATCCCGGTTTTCTCAGTTTTCTCTGTGTCTCTGCGGTGAGTCGCTTTAAGTCTTTTGGTTGCGGCCCAGGGCTGCTCTGCGTCCTCTGCGTCTCTGCTTCGAAAAGTCCTTTTCCTGCGTCTCCGGGTGTCCCAACGGGACATGAGTTGCTGCGGTGAGAGTTCTTTGTCCGCGCGTCTCAGCGGTGAACCTTTACGAAATTCGCGGGGGTGCGGGGAACTGGAATGCTGTTGAATTGAGTAATTGGGGAATTGAAAAATCCCTGAATCCCTAAATCCCTAAATTTTCTCTGTGCTCCCTCCTTGACCGGACTATGCCCCGTCTCTGCGGTGATCAGTGCCCGGGACCAGTAGCATGAAAAACAGCCCCAGGACGAACAGGGCCTCCAGTGAGAGCAGTGCTATGCGCGGGTTGTTTGTCCGGCTGGATACGATCCCGTAGAGCAGGGGGCCGAAGATAGCGGCTATCTTCGTGCTGAAGCTCATAAATCCGAAAAACTCCGCTTTTTTTCCTTCCGGGGC
>JBEKQE010000094.1:0-19142 GCA_049520035.1 Syntrophobacteraceae bacterium
AACGTCGGGATTCTCACCGGAGACAGGAAAGAAAATCCACTTGCCCCGGTAATCGTCGGCACCACCGAAATCCTGCGCAACCAGTTGTATGACATAATGCACCGGGGAGAGGACATCGACATAGACCTGGTGGTTCTGGACGAGGCCCACTACCTGGGTGATGCCGACAGGGGCGTCGTATGGGAGGAGGTGCTCATTTATCTTCCTCCGCGTGTTCGGCTCCTGCTGCTTTCCGCAACAATACTCAACGGCAGTGAAATCTGCAAATGGCTCACCTGGATGCGCGGCCCCGAATGCGAATGGGTGGCGGCATACGAGCGGCCCGTCCCGCTTTTCCCGCTTTTCCTCTTCCCTGGTGGAGAGCTTGCGCCGCTTTCAACGCGCCGTGGTTTGCTCCCAAGAATTGAAAAAATCGACCCCAGATCGCTTCCTCGGAGCGAGTTGCCCGAGATCCCCAGGGTCCTCGATGCGCTCCGAAATGCCAACCTGCTGCCGGCCATATTCTTTCTGAAATCGAGGGCCGACTGCGACAGGGCGGTTGAATTCTGCCAGCCTGCTCAAGACCCGAACAGGCAGGAAAATCCCCAATTTCGGGGGGAAGTTGCCGAACTGCTCGATGAATATCCTTTTCTCAGGACACATCAACACCTTTCGATCCTGAAGAGCTGCCGGGTCGGTTCCCATCACGGCGGGCAGCTTCCGCACTGGAAGCTCTTTTTGGAAAAGATGATGCAGGCAGGACACCTGGATGCCATCTTCTCGACTTCCACAATCGCCGCAGGAGTCAATTTCCCGGCTCGCACGGTGGTTATCTTTCAAAGCGACCGATTCAACGGTAAGGAATTCGCCTCGCTTAGCGCAACCGAACTGCTGCAGATGACGGGCAGGGCAGGACGCCGCGGGATGGATGAAATCGGGTTTGTGCTCATAGTTCCCGGCCAGCACCAGGACCCCAGGCTTATAAACGAGCTGCTAAAATCGTCTCCCGACCCAATCCAGAGCCAGATTCGAGTAAATTTCTCGATGGTTTTGAACCTGCTGCTCTCCCACAGCCTCGAGGAGATTAGAGACCTGTTCGCGGCCTCTTTGTCCACTTTCCAGAACCTGAGCCGCGACACACGGTCGATGAAGAAGCTCGAGGCGGTCCGGGCCGAACTCGAGCAATATCGAGGGCAAATGGGCTGCGGATCTTTGGATGAGCTGTCCGAAATCCGGGCAAGGTACTCGGCGGCCGCTGTTCAATTGCGGAAAATGCGCAGGTCGCTCAAGCGGAGACCCGGATACAGAAAACTCGTCGATCAGTTCGCTCCCGGCCGCGTCTTTATCAGCCAGAGAGGGACCCCTTATATTTGCGTAGCCTCGCCCGATTTTGAATACAGGAATGTGGAAGCCGTCCGGCTGGCCTATCCGATCCGGATGCGGCGCCGGCGCATCAGGACTCACCGGGTGGCGTTTCAGCGTGTCCGTGAGTTGAGTGTTTTGCTCGATTCTTTTCCCGAAATGGAAGAGCGGGAAGATTGGGAGGACCTGATCGCGCGCGCCGTTGAGGGAGAGTTCAGGCCGGTCGAGCCGGAGGGACCCGTTGGGCCCCCCCCCGCCGACCTCGCATCCAGAGATCTGGCGGCGATGGCCCAAAGACTGCATTCCTATCCATGTGAACGATGCACCCTTTTCGGTCCCTGCCAGAAAGAAACGGCTCATCCGTTCACTGCGGCCCTCAGACGGTACTTTCATCTATTTGCGAAGGTGGATTCGACCCAGGAGCAGCTCTGGCGCTCATTTATCAAATACTACCGGCTGCTTCAGGCCGAAGGATATGTCGATGAAGACGGCAAGTTGACCCGCGACGGGATGTGGGCCTGCAAACTCCGGCTCGACCAGCCGCTGCTCATCTCCGAGGGAATCCGCAAAAACGTATTTCCGCAAAATAAACCCGAGTTGCTGGCTGCGCTCATCGCTCCTTTTGTGACGGACCGGGACAAACAGGGGGACGTGCAACTGGCCTCTTTTATCTGGAAATATCCCGACCAGGCCAAGCCTTTTTTTCAGATGTTGAAAAACCTCCAGCGGCTCAGGGAGCGCTTGCAGGCCGAAGGCTTCGAAACCCCGCCGCTTCCCTTCTGGACGGTTGTGACTGTTTACCATTGGGCGCAGGGCCTTTCGTGGGAACAGCTTCGCGAGATTTCCGGCATGGATGAAGGAGACCTTGCAATGATCATACTGCGCACGGCCGACCACCTTCGGCAGATTGAAGCCCTTAGCCAAACGCATCCGCAGCTTGCAGCCACTGCCCGAGAAGCCCTTCGTCTGCTGCTGCGCGAGCCCGTGCTGGCAGATTGATGAAGATGGAAGCAGGAAGCAGGAAGCGCGGAGCAGGGAGTAAAAACCGGAGCAGGAAGCAGGAAGCGCGGAGCAGGAAGTAAAAACCGGAGCAGGAAGCAGGGAGCGCGGAGCAGGAAGTAAAAACCGGAGCAGGAAGCAGGAAGCGCGGAGCAGGGAGTAAAAACCGGAGCAGGAAGCAGGAAGCGCGGAGCAGGGAGTAAAAACCGAAGCAGGAAGCAGGAAGCGCGGAGCAGGGAGTAAAAACCGAAGCAGGAAGCAGGAAGCGCGGAGCAGGAATTAAAAGCGCTTCGTTTTTCTTCTCGCTTCTCGCTTCTTGCTTCTCGCTCCTTGCTTCTTGCTCCTTGCTTCTTGCTCCCCGCTTCCCGCTTCTTGCTTCGTTTTTTCAAAAATAACTTGACATAACGTTTCCGATTCAACTATAAAAGGCAATTCAAAATATTTCCCCTTATAGGAGGCGCAGTGATGGTAAAAAGCCCGTGCATAAACTGTGTTCGAGCCAACGAGGATAAGAACAAATGTTTGGATAAATGTGAACGGCTCAAGGAATACCAGGAAATGATTCTTAAACAGGGAATCTACGCTACAATGTAGCTACGGGCGTTCAGCCTTTTATGAGCGGCCAGGAGGGGGCCGCTTTTTTTATCCGGAAGTCTTATATTGGAAAAAGCATAACCAGTAGCAGTCCAGGCAACCCGCAGACGCCCAACGCGCACGATAGACCATTCAGGGGTTGCCTGCCGGGCTATGCATCACTCGTCGCATAGGGTTGTTTATAGTCTATCATACGAGGAGGATTTGAACCTATGTACGCCATCTTCAAGTGCGGCGGGAGGCAATATGAAGCCAGGCCCGGGCATGTAGTCAAAGTAGAAAAGATTCCCGGCCAACTCGGGGAAAGCGTCACCCTCGATGAGGTGCTCCTCTTCTCCGACGGAGATCAGTTGCGGGTTGGTCAGCCTCTTGTGGAGGGCATTAGGGTTCAGGCCACTATAATCGGGCAGGGGCGCTTGCCCAAAATCGTGATCTTCAAGCACAAACGCCGCAAAGATTACCGGAAAAGACAGGGACACAGACAGGCTTACACGGCTATGCGCGTGGAAAATATCGGCTAGCGCCGGCACGATTTCAGGCCGCCGGCGGCTTTGAGTTTTTGGAGGAAAATAATGGCACATAAAAAAGCGGGCGGAAGTTCCCGAAATGGCCGCGACAGCGCAGGGCAGCGCAGGGGCGTAAAGAAATTCGGCGGTGAATTCGTGCGCGCCGGCAACATCATAGTTCGCCAACTGGGCACGCATTTTCATCCCGGAAACAATGTCGGAATGGGCAGGGACTATACTCTTTTCGCGCTTGCCGACGGCTTGGTTACTTTCGAACAAAAGGACAGGACGCGCCAGAAAATCAGCGTCTATCCAATCGAAGCCCAGCAGTAGTGCGGGAAGCGGAAGAGTTTTTAGTTATTAGTTGTCAGTTTTTAGTAACTCAAAACCCAAAACTTAAAACTCAAAACTCTTCTAAGCGGGAAAATGTGCTCCCCTCCACCAACGGTGAGAGGGGAGTTGTGTTTTGAATTGAGTAAGCGATGAAATTCATTGATGAAGTTACAATCACGATTGTGGCCGGAAAAGGCGGCAATGGCTGCGTTAGTTTCAGGCGCGAGAAGTATGTGCCTCGAGGAGGACCCGATGGGGGGGACGGCGGCGAAGGGGGCAGCGTCGTTTTGGAGGCATCGGAACGAAAGCACAGCCTGCTTGATTTTCGATATCGAAACCTTTTCAGGGCCGAACCAGGAAGAAACGGCGCCGGCCAGAACCGGCATGGACGAAGCGGGGAGGATCTCGTTGTGGGAGTGCCGGTCGGCACCGTGGCAAAGGACCCTCTGACAGGCGAAATCCTTTCCGACCTGACAGAACCGGGGCAGAGGTGGATAGCAGCCAAAGGGGCAAGAGGCGGGAAGGGAAACGCCCATTTCACCAGTTCGACTCACCGGACGCCTCGTTTCGCCCAGGAGGGTCAGCCCGGGGAGGAGCGCACCCTGAAACTCGAGCTGAAACTCATTGCCGACGTTGGTTTGGTAGGGCTTCCAAACGCTGGAAAATCCACCCTCGTTTCCGCTGTCTCTGCGGCGCGGCCCAAAATAGCGGACTACCCGTTTACCACTCTTACGCCTAATCTCGGGGTCGTGCAGTACGACGATGCGCCCCCGTTTGTGATGGCGGACGTGCCGGGGCTTATCGAGGGTGCCCACGAGGGCGCTGGACTGGGAGTGCGGTTCTTGAAACACATCGAGAGGACGCGGCTCCTGGTTCACGTGATCGACCTGTCGCGAGTCCTTTCGGACAACCCTCTGGAGCAGTTCAAACAGATCGAACATGAGCTTGAGAGCTATTCGGAAGACTTGAGGAAAAAACCGCGAATAATCGTTTTGAACAAGACCGACCTGGTAAAAAACGGCAAGGACCTGGCCAAGATCGAGCAAGGTTACCGTGAACTCGGACTCCCCATCCTCCTGGTATCTGCGCTCAAAAGGGAAGGTCTTCGCGAACTGGTCAGGCTTCTTACTAAAAGTCTGTCTGATCTATGCTAATCTTGTGATTGAACAAATCGAACGAACTTATTATATTTAACAAAGTTTTGCACACGCATCCGTTCCAGTGCAAAAATATCGATTAATCGAGAGGCTAGAATAATGAATTATGACGTTGGGGTTGACATCGGATCGGTCAGCATCAACTGCGTCATTCTGGACGAAAATCGTAGAGTCGTCTTGGAAACTCCATATCTAAGACATTTTGGCCTGATCTACGAAGAAACTCGCAAGCTTTTGGAGAATATCCTGCTACGAATCCGGGGCGAGAAAGCCGGCGTGCTCAGATCGGCAACCTTTACCGGAGTTCACGGAGAGTTGCTTGCCGAAAAGTTCCATGCGCCATTCGAAGTAGAAACAATCGCTCAGGTGCTGGGCGCCATCCATGTGGTGCCCGGCGTGCGCACGATCATTACAGTGGGAGGCCAGGATGCGGCGGTCTTTCAGTTGGCGCACAGCGGGGACGAATGGCGGTTGGAGTCTTTCAACATGAACGGCCCATGCGCGTCGGGAACGGGTTCTTTCATTGACCAGCAGGCCGAAAGGCTTGCCCAGTCGATTTACGGGCCGGATTTTTCGATGGACCAGGAAAAGCTGCAGCAGACCCTGGACGACTTTATCGAACTGGGTCTGAAGAGCACCTACCCAGCTCCTGTCGCCTGCCGTTGCACGGTTTTTACAAAATCGGACATGATCCACCTCCAGAACAAGGGGGAGAGTCTGCCAAACATCATAGCCGGCCTGCATTTCGGCAACGCCGCCAATTACATGAGCACCATAGTCGGAAACCGGGAGCTGTCAGATCCGATCATTTTCATCGGGGGCATGGCTTCGAACCAACTCCAGGTCCAGGCTTTCAAACATTATTTTCCCTCGCTGACAGTCCCGGCCCACCATACTTCGATTGGCGCTCTTGGCGCAGCCATCCAGGCCCAGAGGCAAGGATGTCAAAATGAGGTGGACCCATCGGCCCTTGCGCGGGCGGATGCTCAGCCGGTGTACAACTTCCCGAGGGCCGAGCGCCTGGAACTTTCGTTGACCCGCTTTGACCCGGAGAACGGTCTGGCGCCGTGGGCGAAGAAGAAGGGAAAACAGGTGGAGGCATACCTGGGGGTCGATATAGGCTCGACTACAACTAAGTATGCGTTGTTAAGCGAGAAAGGCCAAATCCTGCACAAGTGCTACGTGCCCACGCAGGGAAAACCTATCGAGGTTACCCAGCGGCTTCTCCGCACACTGCAGGAAAATGCCGGTCAGAAGATAAAGCTCATGGCGATCGCCACAACCGGATCGGGCCGCAACGTCGTCGGGGATTTTCTCGGTGCGGACCTTATCATTGACGAGATTACTGCGCACGCCAGGGGTGCGGTCGAAATCGACCCCGAAGTGGACACCATATTCGAAATCGGCGGGCAGGACTCAAAATACATCATGATAGAAAACACCCACCCCCTTGATTTCGATATGAATAAGGTCTGTGCGGCCGGCACCGGCAGCTTCCTCCACGAGCTTGCCAACAAGATGAAGATCAATATTGTCGGGGAATTCCAGGAAATAGCCCTTTCCTCGAACAGTCCGATCCATCTTGCAGAGCGGTGTACGGTATTCATGGAATCCGACGTCGAGAGCTATCTGCAGAAGGGGGGTGAGCGGCAGGATCTCATAGCAGGGCTTTGCTATGCAATTGTCCACAATTACCTGAACAGGGTAGTGGAAAATAGATACGTCGGAAAGCGCATCATGTTTCTGGGCGGCCCTTCGTTGAACAGGGGAATCGTTGCGGCCTTCGAGAAGGTGCTCAAGCGCGAGGTGCTGGTCCCCAGACATCGCGAAGTGATGGGGGCGTTCGGTGCCGCCCTGTCTGTGATGGAGCTTTTCAAAAAGCAGGGAGAGGAATACCGGAGGCGCGATCTCGACCAGCTCGCTTCAATGAAGGTGAATTTTACCGAGAGCATCTGCCATGCGGACAAGAAGTGCCATAACGAGTGTAAGCTCAAGGTCTATAATTTCGGAGAACGAAAGAGCGTATGGGGAGGCGACTGCGGCCGTTACGAAACCCGGGCCGAAGGAGGCCGTGAGACTGACAACTTTCAGGTCAGGCAGGGCCTTTTCGAGCAGGCCCTGACGGAGGCGGGAAATCTGCTTACCGAAGCCGAAGCCAGGCGTCAGCCTAAGCCGGTGATCGGCATACCTCGTGCCTTGCACTCGCTCGAGTGGGGCGTTTTCTGGGCTCACCTTTTTTCCGAGCTTGGATTCCCTGTGTTGCTAAGCCCGAAAACCACCAACAAGCTGGCTTTCCTGGGGGTGGAGAATGTGGTCTCCGAGGTCTGCTTTCCTGTCAAGGTCTTCCACGGCCATGTCCGTTACCTTATGGACCGGGCCGAATACCTGTTCCTGCCCAATGTAGTGAACACGCCTGTCCCGCAGCCCGACGAAATCGGATATTTCTGTCCGCTGATTCAGGGTTCTCAATACATGACCAGGTCCGCGCTGAACATTCCGGACAGGAGGATCATTCGGCCTACGCTCTATTTGAAGGAGGACCCGGCTAATCTGGTCTATGTCTTCGAAAAGGCATTGCCGCCCGGCTTGAGACCGCGCAGGACCGAACTGGAGAGGGCGATCTTCAAAGCGTTGGCAAGACAAATGGAATTTCGCCGCCAGTTGATTGAGACCGGCAATGAGATAATCGCGCGCATCGATCCGGCGCAGCCCGTCTGGATCGTCACCGGGCGCCCATACAACCTGTATGACGACCGGCTGAACCTCCAGCTTGGAAAGCAACTCGCAAAGCTCGGCATCAAGGCGCTGCCGATGGACCTGGTGAGCTCGGATTCCGAAGACATGAGCGATTTCAAGCGCATGTTCTGGGGACTGGGGGCCAGAATCATCAGGACGGCAAAAAGGATCATTCGCACCCCAAACTGGTATGGCGTACATCTTACCAATTTCAGTTGCGGGGCGGATTCTTTCATCGAGCATTTTTACCGTCATCTGCTCAGGGAAAAGCCCTCCCTCATCCTCGAGCTGGACGAACACAGCGCTGTAGCCGGCTTACTAACCCGTGTGGAGGCCTACCGCAACGTGGTAAAAAACCTTCAGGAAAAGCGGCTGCCCAGAAAACTCGACCCGGATGAACCCGACTCACTGGAGGCGGCTGGATAGGTATTGGTTCATACAAAGAACGGCATCAAACGGGTTGTAAACAATCATTCAGACTTCGCGTCTTCGCGTGCACAAAAGTCTCGTCGAGGATGTAGATAAATGACAGTTCCCGGAAAGCAGCATTTTGGGCGCTTCCACGAAAACGTCAAACAGTTTGACGTAACCGGCAAGACCCTGCTCGTCCCGGAAATGGGCCCCTTTGCATCCCGGCTGCTTGCCGCCTCTTTCCGTGCTGTCGGAGTAAACGCCCTGCTTATGGAAACTTATAAGGGTCTGGCCCTCGGAAAGGAATTTACATCCGGAAAGGAGTGTTTCCCCTGCCAGGTGACGCTGGGCGACATCCTCTATTTTCTGCGTGGAGAAAAAGAAAGGCTCGGAGCTGCTTTTTCGGCGGACAATTACGTATATTTTTTGCCCGAGGCCGACGGTCCGTGCCGGTTCGGTATGTATAACAAGATGCAGCGCCTTGTTTTGGACAGGTTCGAAGAGTTTCGGGACGTGCCGATTACCTATGTTTCGACCCGAAACTCATATTCGGCAGCAGACATAATGCCTGCGGAAGCCTCTGCCATATTCAGAAAAGTGTCTTATGTGGCTATAATTTTATCGGATGTGCTTGACCGCGTCGTATGGCGCGTGAGACCCTACGAGTTGCGCCCTGGCTTGACGGATTCCTTTATGGAAAAAGCGCTTTGGGCGATGGTTGCGGAGGTCGAACAAAACGGAGCGTCGCTCGAATTCAAAAGGCTTTTTGATTTTGTCGAGGATATAGCCTCCACGGCCAAAACGTTTATCGATACCCGGCAGCCCAGGCGCCCGCTGATCGGGATCGTAGGGGAGATTTACGTCCGTACGCATCAGGAGTCCAATCAGCACATAGTAAGGGTCCTCGAGCGGTTCGGGGCCGAAGTCGTGGTGGCTTCGGTCGGAGAGTGGATAAACTACATCACCTACGACATGGCCAGAGAGCATGAGCGCCACATGAAGCTGGCACTGCTGAAACTGGATTTTGCATCGCTCAGGGGTATCCTGAACAATTGGATCTCCGCACAGATCGAGAAATATTATCAATTGGTGCGCCAGCACCAGGTTTACAGCCGGGTGCTCAAGTACCTCGACATTCACAAAGATCATAGGATAGCGGTACTCGAGAAGCGGCTCGATCGGGATCGACTGTACAGCTTTGATATTGGGACCGAATCGGCCCTGAGCATCGGGGCGGCGCTGGAGCATTTACGCGAGGGGTACAACGGCGTTGTAAACGTATTCCCCTTCACCTGCATGCCCAGCGCAGTCTGTACGGCCGTTCTCAAGCCGCTGTTAAACAAAATGCGCATGCCCTACATCAATGCGCCTTATGATGGGGCAATTCAGCCCAACCGGGAGATAGCGCTGCGAACATTTGTCTACCAGGCAAAACAGCATCTCGAATCCCGGACGTCGGGTAAAAGAAACGGCAAGGCAGCGAAATGTCATATCAAACCATGATTATTAACGCTACCCATCCGGAAGAGCTTCGGATCGCGGTAGTAGAAGGCCACGCTCTCGAACACTTTTTCATTGAAACGGCGACACGCGGCAAGGTTGCCGGAAATATCTACAAGGGGATAATAACCCACATTCAGTCCAGTCTGCAGGCCGCTTTCGTAAATTACGGGGCCGAGCGCAACGGCTTTCTTCCATTCTCTGAAGTCCATCCCGAGTATTACGACTCAGACGTCCAGGATGATGCCAGAATCCAGGACGTAATCCATCAGGGGCAGGAAGTACTGGTTCAGGTGGTCAAGGAGGAACTGGGCTCCAAGGGAGCGCTGCTCACTTCATATGTCTCTCTTGCCGGGCGGGACATAGTACTGATGCCCGGCCAGGACCAGCGCGGGGTTTCCCGAAAGATCGAAAACGGGGACAGGCGGGAGCGGATGAAAGAGCTTGCCAGGAGTCTCAAAGTCCCCGATGAGTTCGGGGTGATCCTGAGGACCGCCGCCGAAAGCCGCACCAAACGCGAAATCATGAAAGACCTGGACCACCTCGTAAAGATCTGGGGGGAAATAAAAAAGAAGGTCCAGGAGTCGCCCGTCCCTTCGCTTATCTACAAGGAGCAGGACCTTGCGATTCGGGTAATTCGCGACTATTTCGCCGCCGGGATCAAAAACATCCTTGTCGATGACAGGGAGGTTTACCGAAGGGTGAAAGAATTCCTGGGGATCATCAGCCCCAGAAATCAAAAGCCGGTCAGGCTTTTTAAAGAAGAAGGGCCGATTTACTCCAAATATAATCTGGAAGAACAGATCGCACAGATATTCCGCAAAAAGGTGCCGCTTAAGTCCGGAGGCTACCTGCTTTTCGATCCCACCGAGGCGCTTGTGTCAATCGATGTTAACTCAGGCCGCACCAGCGCTGAAGGGGCCGTCGAGGAAATGGCCTCCAAAGTCAATCTCGAAGCGGCGGTCGAAATACCCCGTCAGTTGAGACTGCGCGATCTTGGCGGGCTTGTAGTGATCGATTTCATTGACATGCGGGACCAGAGGCATGCGCGTGAAGTAGAGCGCCGACTCAAAGAGGAGATCAAAAAGGACAAGGCCAAGATCTCTGTAGGGCGAATCTCCAAGTTCGGCCTGCTCGAGTTGTCTCGCCAGCACCTTGGACTCAACATACTGCGCGGCTCTTATAGAGAATGCCCGGTCTGCCAGGGAAGCGGACTTGTGCGTTCAACGGAGGCAACGGCCCTTGACTATTTCCGCAAAATCTGGACCACCCTCATGCAGAAAAGACCTGCTGTTTTGAAAGCAGTGCTGCCTGCCGATGCCGCCAGCTATCTTTTAAACCGCAAGCGGGCCGAGATTGCAAACCTGGAGAACGTATACAAGGCCAGCATAATGATAGAGCCTTCCGAGACCGCACTGTCCCACGAAGGGTATATAGAAACAACGCCGCACGAACTCCAGAGCTAATCGGGTCATCTGTCTTTTTTCAGCAGGGCTTCGAGACCCGCAAACGGCTTGAAGGTCGTTGTGGCGTCAGAGTTCTCACCAGGCGGCAGTTCATCATAGTACTCAGAGTTCATGTCCCGCGAATGTTCGTTATCATGGCAGAAAAGGCACAACAATTCCCAGTTGCCGCCGTCAGGAGGATTGTTGTCATGGTTGTGGTCCTTGTGGTGCACGGTGAGTTCCCGCAGCCGTTTTCCTGAAAACTCACGCCCACATCTTGCACAAATCCAGGGAAACAACTTAAGCGCCTTCTCCCTGTAGCCTTTCTCACGCTGTTCTCGATTCCGCCTGGCCTCTGCGTTGATCTGGTCCACCTTTCCGGGCATTCCTTTTGTCCTTCCATTTGGCTGTTTCCACATTTGGCATTATATACGGTTTTGAAATTTCATCCAATTCAGAGCGATCATTTTGATTTCCTTACGCTCTGAGTTGGGCTATTGATCTACATTTCCAATAATAGAAAAGGAAGCTCATGAAAAAAACCTTGACAATATTTTTCTTCGTATGTTTGGCGCTGGTTGTGGCCTATGGAGCCGCCTCGTGCTGGGTAGGGGGGCAGGCTAGAAATCAACACGATATGCTGATCGCGCAAATCAACCGCTCAAACTACATGGAGGCCTCGGTTAAGAGCTACGAACGAGGCCTTTTCAGCTCCCGGGCCCTGACCACGTTTACCTTGATCCTGCCCGAGAGCGGGGACCCGATCGAATTCAGCATCGTCGATTACATCTATCATGGGCCTTTTGTCTTTTTGGAGCACCCGCACCTGAAAACGAGACTGCGACCTGTCCTGGCTGTAATCCGAACGCGGCTGGCGCCGGGCGATCCCGGTGAAGCCATGAAAAAGATGCTGGAAAAAATACCCGAGCTCGAATCTTCCGAGGTCCTGACTGTGCTTTCTATCGATGGCAGCGGAGAGTCGTATTTCGATGTTCCCGCCTTCCAAAAAAAGTTCCCGGACGAAAAAGGCGAACAAGTGGAGGTGGAATGGAGAGGCTTCATTGGCCAATGCAAATTCGACTTGCAGCTTGGGGAAGTTGCCGGCTCTTACAGCTCTCCCTCCCTGCAGGTTACCGAACAGAACCAACTGCTGCGGGTAAAAGATATCCAGGGCGATTTCGATTCCCACCCCGGTATAAAGGGGATATCGGTTGGATCGACTGCCCTTTCGATCGGCAGTATCGAGGCTATGGAGAAAGAGAATACCTTCTTCAATCTGAGCTCGTTGGGACTTAAGGCTGAGTCCGGGGTTTCCGGCGAGACGATTAGCGGCGGCCTGCGGCTCAGTTTTGAAAAACTCAGTGCAGGCGGGATGGGACTGGGGCCTTTCGCGTTGGAGTTCGAGGCGCGCAAGCTGGACGCCGATGTCCTCTCCCGCTTTCAAAAGCTTGTCCCCGAATTGCGAAAAAAAGCGGCAGAGCAGACCGGGAACGCCAAAGGGGAAATTGAAAAACTATTTACGCAGATTATGGTCGATCTGCTTGGAAATTCCCCGGAGTTCGAAATAAAGCAGTTAGAAATCAGGACTGACAAAGGGGATCTAAGCGGCAAGGCCAAGCTGACCTTTGCCGGCCCTAAAAAAAATCTGGCGGGAAACATCCTGGCCCTTCTCTTCAATATCGACGCAAGCGCGGAACTTTCGGTCTCAGAGGCGCTGTTATACCTTGTCGCCGAAAATGTTTTCCGTGACGTTTCCGCACAGGATCCTGAATCGGCGAAGATGAGCGCCAATGGGCTTGTCATGGGGCTTAAGGCGTCAAAATATATTATTTCGGAGGGTGGCTCGTTCAAATCGAGTGCAACCTTCAAGCACGGCATGCTTACTGTTAACGGGCGCAAGCTGGGTTTGTCAAACCTGCCCCGAAGTGCGCCTGCGCAATGACGGCCGGCTTGGGAGGTCTCCGCCAAAAGGCTGCAATTACCGATCCCACAAAAAAAAGCGGCCCAAAGGGGCCGCCTTCCGAACCGGGGAATGGGTTTGCGATTAAACAGTTTGGAGCAGCTTGAGTACGTTCTGCGGCTCGGCGTTGGCTTGCGCCAGCATCGCCATTGCCGACTGCTGCAAAATCTGGTTTTTGGTCAGGCTGCTGATTTCACTCGCCATATTCACGTCCTTGATGGTGGATTGTGAAGACGTGTAGTTCTGGACGCTCGTGGTCAGGTTGTTGATCGTGTACTGGAGCTGGTTCTGGGTAGCGCCGACATCGGCCATGTAGGCGTTGATGTTGGTAAGGGCGGTGTCGATGGCGTCCATAGCTGTCTCAGCGTGTGCCAGAGTGTCGATTTGGACGGTTGTGGATCCGCCGCCGGCTATACCCATGTCCACACCAAGGCACGCTGCGGTGGCGCCGTTGAAGGAGATTGAGAGCTGATCCGTTCCGGAATTCGACGCGCCGACCTGGAAAGTGATCCCGGTCGCGGTGGTGGCAGCGGTACCGTCAATCAGGTTCTTTGTCCCATACGTTGTGGAATTCGCGATGGTGGTGATTTCCTTCTGGAGAGCCTGAAATTCGTTGGTCAGGTCCGCATTGTCGGTCTGACCGGAGGCCGCCTCGGTGGCCAGCGACTTCATATTTACCAGGATGTCGTTGATCTGGCTGTACGCGCCGTCGGCCGTCTGGAGCATCGACTGCGCTTCAGAGGCGTTCTGGGAGGCGACGTTCATCGCAGCGATTTTTGCCGCAAACGAGTTGGCTACTGCGTAGCCTGCCGGGTCATCTGCGGCCGTGTTGATTTTAAGACCTGACGAGAGCTTTGTGAGTGAGGATGAATACGCCGCATTGGTGTTCGAGAGAATGTTCTCAATCGTAAGGGCGTCCATGTTTGTGTTGACTACCATACCTGCCATAACTAGTCCTCCTTGATGTGTGATTTAACTTCCTTGTCAATCCATTTAAAAGCCATCCCTCAGTCCATGTTCGCTTTGATTTATGAATCGACAAACCGGGCAAGGAACTTAAATCTTTTTTGAAAGAGAGGGGCATCCGCGCGGATGGACACCGGATAAAAACTCCACACTCTGCGAGGCGCCGGGCTGCCTGTAAACCTCAGCTTCAAAAAAATACGCCCTGCTTGCCGCCGCCTCTATCAAGATGTTAAATACGACCGTGGGAAAGACAGGGTTGCTAATCATGGACGTCCCCATTCGAGGGAAATTGTGGAGAGAATTCTCATTATCCAATTGACGCGCATGGGCGACAGCGTACAGACATTGCCTGTGCTGAAACTGCTGAAACGGCAGAGGACCGGGAGCAACGTCACGTTACTCTGTGTAAAAGAGTTCAGTGGAATTTTTTCCCGGACGCCGTTTTTCGACCGGCTCGTGGCTCTTCCCGCGGTCGATGTCGCCCCGATGCGGGACAGAGTGGCTTTCCAGAGGCTAAGCGACTACCCGGAACTGTTCGAAGAATACGACTCTGTCATTAACCTTACGCACCACTGGGCCGGCGGCTTTTTCTGCTGCATTGCAAGGGGAATATCCAAATCCGGCCTGGTAAATTCCGATAATCCAATAGGACAGGTTAAATCCGGCCAGGCCAAATATCTGTTTGCCTCGCAAAAATGCAGGATAGAAAACCTTTTCAACATAGTCGATTTGCACTCGGCAATGGCGGGGCTCTCCCTGGAACCCGTCCAGGGCTATATGCACATTAATGAGAATGAAGTCAGGGACGGCGATGCCCTGCTGCTCCAAAACGGCCTCAGGAAAAAAGGAAGGCTGATCGCCTTCCAACTGGGAGCAAACATGATTCACAGGGCTTGGCCGCCCGAGCGTTTCGCCGCCCTCGCCAACCGGCTCCTTCGACGCCGCGAAATTGAAATCGTGCTGCTGGGCACAGGGGGCGAAAAAGAACTTGCGCAAGCGATGCAAAGCCACCTGGAATTTCCCGTGATCGATCTCGTTGGCAAGACCGGGATATCCGAACTGCCGGGCGTTCTCAAACAGTGCTCCATTCTTGTCAGCAACGATACGGGGACAATCCATCTGGCCGCTGCGGCAGGCGTGGGGACGGTCGGACTCTTTTTCTCGACAGCTTATTTTGCGGAGACTGCGCCCTACGGGGCGGGACATGCCGTTTTGCAGTCCGAACTGCCTTGCTCGCCCTGTCACGTCGGCCAGATGTGCGATAATCCGATTTGCAGGGATGCGATCACCGTTGATGCGGTAGAAGCCGTCGTAGAGAAAATGCTGGGATACCGCCCGTCATGGGGGGCCTATTCCCCCGGTCTTTCTGTCTATATCTCCAATTTTACCCCCGGCGGACCGCTTCTGTACGCTCCGGCTGAACCGTGGTTCGCATCGGAGCGCTTCCTGAGGGGCCTGGTATATCGAATACTGTGGGGCGAGGCGCTCGGCTTTGTCCGCAATGAGACAGCCCTGGCGGGCAGCCTCTTTGGGCTCTATCGGCCTGACTCTGTCCTGGCAAAGCTGGAAGAGGCATCCGAGACGAACAGCGCCTTCATCAATCGGTATTCGCAAGCCGCCCGGCTCCTTAAGCAGGCCGCCGGTTTGTGTGCCGGCCCCCCGTCGGGCATGGAGCAGCTCGTTTCCATCAATGACATTCTTAAGACGATAGAAGCAGCCGTCCTATCGTCGGAAGACTCTATACTTAAATACTACCACATGCTCCAAATGGCCGACCTGGACACTGACAGGCACCCTGAGCCCGTTCGAGCCATGAGCATCGCTTATGCCGGGTTGATTTCCATAGTGGAGTCATTCGAAAACAGCATCGAGGGGCTCAGATCGGCGTTCGGCCGCGGATAACCCTCGTATGATAGACTTATAAACAATCCTATGCGATGAGTGATGCATAGCCCGGAAGGCATCCCCTAAAGTGTCTATCGTGCGGGTTGGGCGGTCGCGGGATGCCTTGAATAATAGACCTCAGCCCCGGCTGGACCGGACTGACATTTGCCCTGACGAGAGAGAGCGATGAGAGCGCTGATTGCAGGTCCCCTAGCCGGGGGATCGCTTCCCGTAGCCAGAGCGACTGCGGCCGCTTTCGCAGGTCTGGGCTATGAATCGAAGTTCATCGACTATTCGCCATTCGCAGATGAGTTCCGCATGGTCCGGGCTTCCGGAAACGACCAATACATAACGGCCTTTATCGGGGTTCTGGAGAGGGTGCTGATCGATCAGATCAATAAGGTCAAGCCCGATATTTTACTCGGGATCGCCCAATCGCCTCTTTTCAATGAACGCCTTCTGGATAACCTGCGAGAACTCGGAGTGATTACACTATATTGGTTTGTGGAGGATTTCAGGGTTCTGACGTATTGGAAGCGGATTGCTTCCCATTTTGACATCTTTTTTTCCATTCAAACAGGAGCCTTCGTGAAGGCTTTGGCTGAGGCCGGAGCCAATAACCATTATTATCTTCCTGTTGCTTTCGACAATAATTTTGATGAATTTACGGTCCAGTCCGGCGCCCGGACGCCTATATCCTTTATGGGCGCCCCCTACCCCAACCGGATCAGGCTATTCGAAACCCTGGCCCGCTATAATTTGAAAATATACGGTGAGGGATGGGACAGCTACCCTATCGCCGGGGTAACCGCAGGAAGCCGACGCATAAGTGAATCTGAGGGCCGCTCTCTCTACAGGAATGCGGAAATAAACCTCAACCTTCACTCCTCGATGGACCCGTACACCATCGGTGGCGATTTCGTAAATCCGAGGACATTCGAGCTTGCGGGCATGGGTTGTTTTCAGCTCTCCGACCGCCGTGAGCTTCTCCCGCCCCTCTATGATGAAGATGAAGTAGTCCAGTTCGCGGATGAAGCAGAGCTTATCGAAAAGATCGAGTACTACCTGGATCATGAAGGTGAGCGAAAAGAGGTTGCCAGAAACGCTCGAAGAAGAACCCTGAAGCATCATCTATATGAACACAGGGTGGTGGAGATCATGAATGCGGTAGAGAATTTGTCCCGCTGAAGGGGGGCGAATCTTCCAATAGCGTAGACAAAGTCAAACACATAGGCATCTATGCATATACGCGGGCAGCGCACACCCTTTTTCATTCGCTGCCGGAATCATCGTTGGAATAGACGGAGAAGCTCGATCAACTGCGCTTCCGGCAGAACGGCGCAGCAATTCACGTTAACGTATCTACTATCTGATTTCAGCGCTTTATTGTCCGAATGGCTATGGCTCGCTTCTCCAGCGCCTCTGCTTCCTTTTCCCTGGAAGTCTTTCTGTAAAGCGCCGACAGGTTGTTCAGGCTCGTGGCCACATCGGGATGGTCCGGGCCCAGGGCCTTCTCGAAAATGGCCAGCGAGCGCTTGTAGAGCGGCTCTGCCTGCGCGTGCCGGCCTTGCTCGTAGTACAGGCCCGCCAGGTTGTTGAGGCTCGCGGCCACATCGGGATGGTCCGGGCCCAGGGTTTTCTCCCTGATAGCGAGCGAGCGCGTGTATAGGGGTTCGGCCTGCGCGTGCTGGCCTTGGGCAAGGTAGAGCGACGCCAGGTTGTTCAGACTCATGGCCACATCTGGATGCTCAGGGTCGAGGGCCGTCTCCCTGATCGCCAGCGAACGCTTATAGAGGGGCTCGGCTTGTGGGTACTGGCCTTGGGAATCGTACAGCTCCGCAAGGTTGTTGAGGCTCGCGGCCACATCCGGATGATCCGGGCCGAGGGCCGTCTCCCTGATCGCCAGCGAGCGCTTGCAGAGGGGCTCGGCCAGCGCGTACAGGCCTTGGGAATTGTACAGCAGCGCCAGGTTGCTCAGGCTCGCGGCCACATCCGGGTGATCCGGGCCGAGGGCCGTCTCCCTGATCGCCAGCGAGCGCTTGTACAGGGGCTCGGCCTGCTCGTACTGGCCTTGGGCGCGGTACAGCTCCGCCAGGTTGTTCAGGCTCGCGGCCACATCCGGATGGTCCGGGCCGAAGGCCTTCTCCGAGATCTCGAGCGAGCGCTTGTACAGGGGCTCGGCCAGTGCGTACTGGCCTTGGGCGCGGCATAGCGCTGCCAGGTTGTGCAGGCCCGTGGCCACATCGGGATGGTCCGGACTGAGGGCCTTCTCCCAGATCGCGAGGGAGCGCCTGTATAGGGGCTCGGCCTGCGCGTACTTGCCTTGGGTGCGGTACAGCAACGCCAGGTTGTTCAGGCTCGCGGCCAGATCGGGATGGTCCGGGCCGAGGGCCTTCTCGCTGATGGCGAGCGAGCGCTTGTGGAGGATCTCGGCCTGCGCGTACTGGCCTTGGGCGCGATACAGCTCCGCCAGGTTGTTCAGGCTCGCGGCCACATCCGGATGGTCCGGGCCGAGGGCCTTCTCCGAGATCTCGAGCGAGCGCTTGTGGAGAGGCTCGGCCTGCGCGTACTGGCCTTGGGCGCGGTACAGCTCCGCCAGGTTGTTCAAGCCTGCAGCCACATCCGGATGGTCCGGGCCGAGGGCCTTCTCCGAGATCTCGATCGAGCGCTTGTACAGGGGCTCGGCCTGCGCGTAGCGGCCTTGGGCGCGGTACAGCTCCGCCAGGTTGTTCAGGCCCGCGGCCACATCCGGATGGTCCGGGCCGAAGGCCTTCTCCCAGATCGCGAGCGAGCGTTCGTACAGGGGCTCGGCCTGCGCGTACCGGCCTTGGGCGTTGTACAGCAGCGCCAGGTTGTTCAGGCTCGCGGCCACATCAGGATGATCCGGACCGAGGGCTTGCTCGGCAACCTGTAACGGCTTTTTTGCTGCCTCTACAGCGCGATCATAACGACCTTGCCTGTAGAGTGACTCGAGATCGTCGTTATGTGTCTCCCATCCGGCCCCTTGCAGATCGGCTAGCGGGTCCGGCAGCTCCGCGCTCTGTGGTGCCGGCCCTGGGGCTTTCTTCCGCAACAACCTGGAAAAGATACTCATTTTGGCTACTCCGTCCTCGTATGATAGACTAAGTAAACACTACAAGTCATTGTAGAGTTTGTGGATAACTCCACGACAGGGAAGGGTCTCTATTCAATACAACACTGTATGTAACAAGAGCGAGTTTTTCTAGTGGCTGTAGGGTGTTAGCGAGAGTCTGCCTATAACTGTTGGCTTATTCCTATCTATCTGATTTTCCATCTTGGCAGGCTCCTT
>JBEKQE010000095.1:0-18972 GCA_049520035.1 Syntrophobacteraceae bacterium
TCATTGACACAGCCCCAAAGTACAAGAATTTTATGCACAATCCGGTCATAATCTGCTCATAATGTCAACGCTTGAGCTAGTCGCACAAATATCAAAACCGGGGTTTCCGGATGGACACTAGTTAATCATAACCTTTAAGTCCATACCGCAGGCAGACGGGGTTGCGGATTGACATTGCGCCCGGCTTTGATAATGATTATGACCTTTCTTTCAATATGGGAAACGTTCCGGACACTATAACCTTTCAGGCGAAAAGCGGCAAAAATTCAGAGGAGATATTTCGATGAGACCGGTGGAAATTAAAAAGGACGTTTACTGGGTTGGCGCCCTGGACTGGAACATCCGCGACTTTCACGGTTACTCCACTCCGAAGGGAACTACTTATAACGCCTACCTGGTAATAGACGAAAAAATCGCGCTCTTCGATACGGTCAAGAAACCTTTCAAAAATGACCTCATCGAGTGCGTAAGTAAGATAATCGACCCCAAGCTGATCGACTACCTTATAGTAAATCACGTGGAAATGGACCATTCGGGCAGCGTGCCGGACATTGTGGAACTGGTCGGGCCGGAGAAGGTGGTCTGCTCCCCGATGGGCAAAAAGGCCCTCGTAGACCATTACGGCCGCCAGGACTGGCCGTACTATGTGGTCGAGACCGGACAAACCCTGAAACTGGGGAAAAAAACGGTCAGTTTTCTTGAAACCCGAATGCTCCACTGGCCTGACAGCATGATGTCATATATACCGGAAGACCGGCTGCTGCTGTCCAGCGACGGCTTTGGGCAGCACTGGGCAACCAGCCAGAGGTTCAACGACGAAGTAGACGAGGCGGAACTTTTAGGTCACGCGGCCAAGTACTACGCCAATATCCTGCTGCTCTTTTCCCCCCTGGTTCATAAACTGATCGCAAAGATCGTTGAACTGGGGATCGAGATAGATATGATAGCTCCCGATCACGGCCTTATCTGGCGAAAGGACCCCGGAGGGATAATCCAGGCTTATCAGAAATGGAGCAGGCAGGAAAGCGGTCGAAAAGCGCTTGTTGTCTACGATACGATGTGGCAGGCGACCGAGAAGATGGCTTGTGCGGTTGGCGAAGGGCTCAAAGAGGGTGGCCTGGACTTCAAAATGTTCAATTTGAAGTTCAGTCACCGGAGCGACATCATGACTGAAGTGCTCGACTCGAGGGCGCTTGTTCTGGGTTCTGCGACGATAAACAACGGCATGATGCCGGCAATGGCCGACCTGCTCAGCTACATGAAGGGCTTACGCCCGGTCGGCAAAGTAGGGGCCGCCTTCGGCTCCTATGGTTGGAGCGGCGAGGCGGTAAAGCTCATCTCCGAAGCAATGCGTGAAATTGACATCAATCTGGTTGGCGAGGGGGTCCGCGTTAAATATTCTCCCAAAAAAGAGGACCTCGACAGGTGCATTGAACTGGGTCGGCAAGTTGCACGCGCGGCTTTGGACCTGGATCTGAGCGGATTGGGAGCCTCGGCCGGGTCTTAGCGAACATGGATTGGCGCTGGCCGGCGGGGTCAAGAGCCGGAAGTCTTTGACTCCGGAGCGTAGAGCAATGGGTCCTAAAGCGTTTGGAGTGGAAAAGTCTGTGCGGAAAGTGCTTTTCCTTTGTCAGGGGAATGCCTGCCGGAGCATTATGGCTGAGGCCCTTGCGCGCCATTTCTGGGGAAACGGCATGGAAGCCTGCTCGGCAGGATTGAACCCCCTGGGGTATATTCCGTCCGACACGTTGGAAGCACTTAACGAGGCGGGCATTTCGACCGATGGACTCCATTCGAAAGGTCTTTCCGAAGTGCCGCTCGGTGATATAGACCACCTTGTAAACCTTACCTATTTTAGGGTTGATTCGTTTATTGCCCCCGCCTTTTCCGGAAACCTGATCTCCTGTCCTGTCCGGGACCCTTTCGGACAGGGTATCGAATCGTTCAGGGAAGCAAGAGAAGAGCTTGAATGGCTCGTCAGGCGAAAGCTGCCCGAGCTTATCGGGGGAGTGAACGGTGAGTAGTGAATAGTTAAGAATAACTCCTCTTGGTTCTATCGCTACGCGACGAGCGGTGAGCAGTGAACAGTGAAAAAAAAAGGCGTGCTTATAACTCAGGATACTCTGAGCAAATGCTCTGCTCAATGTTCACTGTTCACCGTTTACTCAAAATAAGATTTACCCTCGTAATCGTCTTGATGATTATTTTTTCTCCGGTTCCCATCCATACCGCCGCCGAGGGGTCATTTGACTTCGATGTAATCATAAAAAACGGGTTGATATATGACGGCTCCGGGGGCGCGCCGTTCAAGGCCGACCTCGGGGTTAAGGGAGACCGCATCGCCGCAGTCGGCGGCCTCAGCGGGGCTTCCGCCGGGACCGTCATCGAGGCGAAAGACCTTGCCGTTGCACCCGGCTTTATCAACATGCTTTCCTGGTCGTCAGTTTCCCTGATAGTAGACGGCCGTTCGCAGAGCGAACTCCGCCAGGGGGTTACAACCGAAATCTTCGGAGAAGGCGAATCGATGGGTCCGCTCACCGAGGAAATGAAGCGTCGGACTATTTCCATGCAGGGGGAACTCAAATTTGATATCGCCTGGACCACGCTTTGTGAATACCTGAGATATCTGGAAAAGCGGGGAATTTCCCCGAACGTGGCCTCCTTTGTAGGCGCTGGAACTCTACGGGAAAATGTCGTCGGCCTGGAGAACAAAAGGGCGACCCCGGCTCAACTCAACAAGATGTGCGAACTGGTTCGGCTCGAGATGGAGGCTGGGGCGTTGGGCGTCGGCTCCTCACTGGGTTACGCGCCGGATATGTTCGCAACAACCGGTGAGCTTATCGCCATGTGCCGCACTGCCGCGAAGTACGGCGGAATGTATATATCTCACGTGCGAAACGAGGGGGACGCTTTGATCGAAGCGGTTGAAGAACTTCTTCGCATAAGCCGGGAGGCCGGGATTGCGGCGGAGATTTATCACCTCAAAGCCGGTGGAGAAAAAAACTGGCCCAAAATCGACCGTGTAATTTCGATGATCGAATCGGCTCGCAGGGAGGGTTTGCGTATAACCGCCGACGTCTACCTCTACACGGCGGGTTCGAACAGGCTCTCATCGAGGCTGCCAGCCTGGGCGCACGAAGGCGGCGACGAAGCCCTGCTCGACAGGCTTCGAGACCCCGTGCTGCGCAAAAAGATCGGCGCCGAGATGCGCCTGCGAGGCCGAATGCCCAAAACGATATTGGTCGGCTTCAATGCGCAAAGCCTGCGTCCGCTCACCGGCAAGACCCTTGAAGAGGCCGCCCGGATTCGCGGAAAAGACCAGGTCGAAACAATGCTCGAGTTGGTTGAGGAAGATAGCGCCGCCACGCGCGTGGCCACGTTCGTCATGAGCGAAGAAAACATCATAAAAGAGATACGCCGGCCCTGGGTATCTCTGGGATCGGATGCGGTTTCGATCTCGGCGGAAGGTGTGTTTCTAAACCAGTCGACCCACCCGCGCGCCTATGGAAACTTCGCGAGGCTGCTTGGAAAATATGTGCGTGAAGAAAAGGTAATTTCTCTTCAGGAAGCGGTTCGCCGTTTGACAGGTCTTCCTGCCGCCAACCTGGGCCTGGACCACCGGGGATTGATCAAACAGGGGTATTTTGCAGACCTGGTGGTGTTTGACCCCGACACGATCGCAGACCGCTCAACCTATGACAACCCGCACCAGTACGCAACCGGCGTGAAACATGCGCTGGTAAATGGTGTTCGTGTAATCGAAAATGGAGAGCACACCGGGGCAAAACCGGGAAGGGCGCTCTGGGGGCGGGGTAAGGTGAGGTAGTATATCCATGGCCTTTACCGCCTCTCATTACCTGTGCCGAGGTGCTTGGCTTGGGCTTACCCAACTTCTCTTATCAAATCAGATAACTGGACAGTAGAGCGTCTATTGTCCATATTCCAAAAACACCCTTGAGGATTGGTGCGGCTTTGCGGCCTCTTAAAAACCCTGCAAACTGGACAATATGACGAACGTGTGTAAGATAGAACCATGAAAACCGAACAAGCACCCCAACAAGATGATTTTGAGAGCCTCTACCGGAGCGCCTTTAAGGAGTTCGGCGCCCGCGTCTTATGGAGTATGCGCCCCGTTGACGATCCGACGCCGGCCGTCGCGCCGGCGAAAAAGAAGGCCAGGGTTTCTCTCTTGAATCCGCAAGCACTTTGATATACAAATATATCAATTGGTATCCTTTAAAGGAGAAAAACATGCTCGCAATACGGTTGCCCGAGGAAATCGAATCCCGGCTCGAAGCCTTGGCTAAGGCCACGGGACGCACTAAGACTTTTTACGCGAGAGAAGCAATTCTTGAGTATATCGATGACCTCGAAGATATCTACTTGGCCGAGAAGCGCTTAGAAGATCTGCGTGCAGGCCGCAGCCGAACTTATACACTTGAAGAAGTGGAGCGCGAGCTTGGCCTGCTGGAGGATTGAGTTCGAGGACGCGGCAAAAAAAGAGCTAGCCCAGTTAGATCGGCGGGCACAAAAAAATATCCGGCGATTTCTCAGGGAACGAATTGCCACGGAAGAAGACCCAAGGCGGTTTGGAGATCCATTGCGCCGTGATCTTTCCGGCTTTTGGAAGTACCGTGTTGGTGATTATCGAATCGTGGCCGACATTCAGGACGAAGTCGTTCTTGTTCTAGTTGTGCGTGTCGGCCATCGGAGCAAGGTGTACGGTGATCATTAGAGAAAGGGGTTTTGGGGCACGGTGACCCCAACAGTCAAACAACCAGGGGCCATTTGGGAATCATACTGCAGGGTGCCCAAAAAATGATGGTGACAGGTCAGCCGGGATCGCGCCGAATACAAAAGTGACCAAGACAAAGGTGAATGTGTGGGAGGCGGTTGGAACAGAACCCAAAAGACCGCTCTGATAGTAAGTTGCGTTCAAGATGGCGCTAATATTAGCAACTTGGTTTGACAGGTTGTTCGGAAAAATTCCTGCATACACTTGAGCGTGCCTACGGATATCGGGTGTGCGTTCACCTCAGAAGCACAGGATAATACCAGTTGCGTTCAAAAAAGTATCAAGTGATGTTTTTCAAAAGCGTGGGGACATGCGCCCTCCACACCCCCTCGCCGCTACGCGGCTCATAATCTCGACGCTCCGCGAGGCGGGCCTCTGGCCAACCGCCGCGAGCGCCGAGCGCTCGGCACTCACGAGCCTCGGCGTGAGACCGAATCCTGGGGGGGTGCGGGGCATCTTTAAAGTGAA
Source organism: Syntrophobacteraceae bacterium (assembly GCA_049520035.1). GTDB lineage: Bacteria > Desulfobacterota > Syntrophobacteria > Syntrophobacterales > Syntrophobacteraceae > SbD1. The sequence continues at coordinate 5,264 of JBEKQE010000095.1, forward strand.
AAAACATTCCCCCCCGTCCTTTTGAGCTTTCGCAATTTGCAGAACTTTGCGCACACAATCCCCTACGCCGAGTTTTTATTGCGCCTCAGAATTTCGCCGCGAACGCTTACGACTACCTCCTCAATCGGAATAGCCTTCCCCGCTTCCTGCATCCCTTTTCGAACGATAACCGGCAGGGCGGAACAACAGGGGACTTCCATATCTATTACCGTAACGCTGCGGATGTCATCGGTGCGAAAAATCTCGGCAAACTTCTTTACGTATTCCTGGGCATTGTCGAATTTGGGACAGCCGAGGAGGACCGCTTTCCCCCTGACGAACTTGCGGTGGAAATCGGGGTATGCCACCGGCGCGCAGTCAGACACGACCAGGAGGTGCGCTCCTTTGAGAAACGGCGCTCCGGGCGGAACGAGCCTTATCTGGATCGGCCAGTGAGAAAGCTCCGACCGGCTTGCGTCACTCTGTTCCAGCGCAGGCTCTTTTTGTGAAAGCGGCCCTTCGGCAAAGCTCTCGATTCGAGCCGAAGGACAGGCGCAGGCGGCTGTGAATTCCTTGCGCTCCGCCTGTTTCTGCTCTGCGAGCTTCTGTCGTTCGAGGTGCTCCTCAACCGCTTCCGGATCGAATTCGTCGGCTTTCCGCTCGATTACACGAACCGCGCCCTGCGGGCATCCTGAAAGGCACGCGCCCAGTCCGTCACAATAAGATTCTTTTATCAGGCGCGCTTTCCCGTCTTTTATCTCCAGAGCACCCTCCGCACAGGCAATTGCGCACATCCCGCAACCATCGCAGAGTTGCTCGTCTATCTCAACTATTTTCCGAGTTTTATCCATTGCTTATGCTCCGGATCGAAACCATCTCGATCTCTAAGTTCACACTTTAATCATTTTCAGGGCCGGACAGCGCTTTCGTGCAGGACCTGTTCCATCATTTTTTTGCCTGTTTGGGTGAGAAGAGGTTCATCAAAGGCTTCATTCCTGTCGTTCTCAGGCTGCCCGGCCTTGAGCGCCTCGCCCAGGTCCGCGATTCGAATCGCGTCAAAAACACACTTGAAATTGACTGAATTATCCGGCGGGCCCGTACCGCCAAGATTGTTCAAGACAGACAGAGTTGCACGGGTCAGCTCTTCTGGAGCCCCGGTTCGTGAGAGAATGGATTGGGCCTCAGTCACGTCTTCCTGAGAAAACCGTCCCGGGCTGCGGTCAGGTCCGGTCGAAGCCCCGCCTGTAATGGTTGAAAGGTAAGCGGCCAGGATTACAACTGCCGGATCGCCTCCTTCGGATTGCTGAATCTTGCCGGCGTACTCGACCACTTTCAGGGCCCGTCCGATCCGCTTGAAATTTCGGCCAAGGAATTTCTTCACTTCCGCCGCTACGCGGTCCTTGAGCAGATCGGTCCTCTTGGCGAGAAGCTCCGGGGGCATATCGGTCCCCAGGCACTGAACGGCGAACCTGCAATAGGAGGCGCAGCCGAAATCCATTTTGGGGTTGAGAATCTTTGCGCCGCATTTACGGCACTTTCTCGAACTCTCATCCTTAAAGAATTCAAGCGGCCCGCCGCACTTTGGGCAACTGGATTCGCTAATGGCTTCCGGACCCCAAAATCGGCTGTCCTGACCAGGGCACTTCATGGTTTTCTCCACTGAAAAAGTGAAGAGTGAGGGATGAAGAGTCCAGGATGAAATTTGAACTCTTCTGACTTCACTCTTCACACTTCTTTAAATCTAGCCCAAAATAGCCTTCAGATCTTCATCCGGAGTGGTGATCGGCTTGATCCGGAAATTCTTAACGAGCACGTCGAGAACCCCGGGACTGACGAAGGCCGGAAGCGACGGACCGAGCCGGATGTTTTTTATCCCCAGGTGGAAAAGGGTCAGAAGAATGGCTACCGCCTTTTGTTCATACCATGACAGGATCATCGAGAGCGGCAGATCGTTCACTCCAACGTTAAATGCTTTTGCAAGCGCAACCGCGATCTGTATGGCCGAGTATGCGTCATTGCACTGACCGATGTCCATAAGGCGCGGGATTCCTTCGATTGTCCCCAGGTCCTTGTCGAAAAAGCGGAACTTGCCGCAGGCAAGCGTCAGCACTATACAGTCCTCTGGCACTTTTTCCACGAATTCCGTGTAGTAATTGCGGCCCGGTTTTGCGCCGTCGCAGCCGGCGACCAGAAAAAAGTGGCGGATTTTCTTCCCCTTTACTGCCTCGATCACCTTGCCGGCAACGCTCATTACGGTATTTCTTGCAAATCCCACCGTCACGGTCTTTCCATTGGAATCCTCCGCAAATCCGGGAAGCGCCAGCGCCTTTTCGATAAGGGGCGCAAAATCCCGGTTTTCTAGGTGGGTTACCCCCGGCCAACCCACGCAGCCGCTCGTGAAAATGTTGTCCGCATATACAGCGGCAGGTCTTTGGATGCAGTTGGTGGTCATGAGAATTGCGCCGGGAAAGTTGGGGAATTCTTTTTGCTGATTTTGCCAGGCGGTTCCGAAATGTCCGTAGAAATGTGGATATTTTTTCAGCTCCGGGTAGCCGTGGGTTGGAAGCATCTCGCCGTGGGTATAGACGTAAATGCCCTTGCCTTCGCTCTGCTTGAGAAGACTTTCCAGGTCCACAAGGTCGTGGCCGGAGACAAGTATCGCCTTGCCTTTTTTGTGCCCGAGCGAGACGGATGTGGGGACCGGATGGCCATACGCTCCCGTGTTGCCCGCGTCGAGAAGCTCCATCGCACGCAGGTTGACTTCGCCGCATTTGAGTACAAGTCCAATCCGGTCATTTACCGGGATGTCGTTCCTGGTCAAAGATGCAAGAGCTTCATGGATGAAGGCGTAAACGGCGTCATCCTCCCGGCCGAGAATCCGCGCGTGGTCCGTGTAGGCCGCAACGCCCTTCACTCCGAAAAGAAGGGTGTGTTTGAGCGAGCGCAGGTCCGCATTTTCCTCGGGATCGGCCTTTAACCCGACACCTGCCGCCTGAGAAAGAAGCCCCTCGATTGTGCCGGCGGGTTGGAACACGGCAGCCGGCGACGCAAAGTCGGTCTTGCCTCCGGCGGCCTCAATTTTGCTCTTGAGCTTTTCGCGTATCTTTACCGCGCGGGGTAACGTTTCGAGAAAATATTTCTGATCGAAATTTACATTTGTCAATGTCGAAAAAAGAGATGTGCACGTAAAGGAGTTCGCCTCTTTATCGGTTATTCCAACTCTTCTGGCCTCCACCGCAAAAAGCGAAAGCCCCTGGAGAGCATAAAGCAGAAGATCATGGAGATCGGCAACTTCGGGCTGCTTGCCGCAAACTCCGATTTTATCGCACCCCTGGCCCTTTGCCGTTTGTTCGCACTGGTAACAAAACATCATTTGCCTCCTGATAAAATTTCTTTTAGGGTTAATTTATTGTAACTCGTGCCATCGGTTTAGGAGACATACTAATTCCTGTGCTAAAAAGAATCCTTGACTTAGATCAAAAATTCTGAATTTTCCTCGTATGACAGACTTATATACAACCCTTCACGATGTACTCAACACTTTGCGATGTACTTCGCGGAGCGCGGAAGGCATCCGCTCGATGTGTCTATCATCCGCTTTGGGCGTTCGCGGGATGCCTTCTCGCAGCAGGACGGAGGACGGAGGACGGGGGACGGAGGGTGGAAATCGGAGAAAGGAAGACGGAAATCGGAGGACGGAGCCTGCTAGCCCCGACATCCGACTTCCGACTTGCGCAAGGATAATTGACATGAGAATTGCCGATGAGATTTCAAAAGCCCCGCTTTTCAACGGGCTTCCGGCTGATCAAATTGGAGAGTTGGCCCAAATCTGCCTGGACCAAAGATATGAAAAGGGCCGGGAGCTTTTTTCGGAGGGAGAGATTGCAAAGGGATTTTACCTCGTAGTATCCGGAAAAATCAAAATCTATAAACTCTCGCTGGAAGGGAAAGAGCAAATCCTCCACATATTCGGGAGCGGAGAAATTTTTGGGGAAGTCCCGGTTTTTGCGGGAGGAAGTTACCCGGCCAACGCTGAGGCCATCGAACCCAGCCGGGCGCTGTTCTTCCCGAGAATGTCCTTTTTGGGGCTGATAGGCAGGGCGCCTGCCATAGCCGTTAACATGCTGGGTATACTTTCTCAGCGTCTGCGCCTGTTCACCCACTTGATCGAGGACCTGTCGCTGAAAGAAGTTCCGGGCAGACTTGCCGCATACCTGATCTATCTTGGCGAGCGGAGCGGAAGCCGGCAAGCCCTCGAACTCGAAATAACGAAGGCGCAACTGGCAAGCCTGCTTGGAACCATCCCGGAGACGCTTTCACGGATCCTGACAAAAATGGCCCAGCAGGGGATCATCTCAGTCGAGGGCCGAAAGATCAGGGTGCTCGACCGCAAAGCATTGGAGTCCCTGGCAGCGGGCGGAAAAGTTCTGATTTGATCTCCCCATGGCGTGGCGCGGAGATGGGGAGATGGGGCCACACGTAGACATCTCCCTCTTACCCCTCTTGTCCGACGGTCTATAATCAATGCAGGAGATGTAACTCCACGCTCCGCGAGGTGGGATGAAAGGAGTCTATGCCAAAGTCTTCCTATTTTGCCGGCTGGCTCATCGACGGGACGGGAACTTCTGCGCAGCAGGATATCCTGATTCACGTGGAAAACGGCTTAATCTCATCTCTGGAAAGACTTTCATCTCTGGAAAGACTTTCATCTCTGGAAAGACTTTCATCCCTGGAAAGACTTTCATCCCTGGAAAGAGCAAATCTTGCGGAATTGAAAGGCTTGGGTTTTCCAGTTGAAGCATATCCCGTCTGCACCATACTGCCCGGATTAATTGACTCTCATGTTCATCTGTCCATGTCCGGGAAGATCGACCAAAAGCTGCGGTTTCGGCAGCTTCTGAATGAGTTCGCGCAAAACAGCCCTCTCATTTGTGAAAGAGTAGAGAAAAGCCTTGCGTTCGGGATCATGGCGCTCAGGGATGGAGGAGATATCGGAGGCCACACTCTCACGTATATCAGACAGAACGGCCCCTCGCGCGTCCGTGTCAAATGCGCCGGAAAGGCATGGCGCGCGCCCGGCAGGTATGGAAAGATCATAGGCCGCATTCCGGAGAGCGGCTCAACCCTTGCCGAGAGCATAAGAGCGAACCGCGATGTAATCGATCACGTAAAGATTATCAACTCAGGCCTGAACAGCCTGAATGAATTCGGGCGGGAGACCCCGCCCCAATTCAACCGGGATGAACTCGATGCGGCTTTTCGAGATGCGCGAAATCTCGGGCGCAAGGCAATGGTCCACGCGAACGGCGAGCTGCCGGTGCAATGTGCGGTCGAGGCCGGATGCGATTCAATCGAGCATGGCTTCTTCATGGGTGAGGACAATATGAAAAGGATGGCCGACCGGCAGGTCTTTTGGGTCCCTACGGCGTTCACCATGAAAGCCATGCGTGCGCATATGCCCGCCGGGAGCGGGCAGTCTGAGGCAGCGTCGAAAATGCTGGAAGCTCAACTGGAGCAGATGGGTCGAGCCCGGGAGCTTGGGGTCAGGCTTGCAGCGGGAACTGACGCCGGAGCGTTTGGGGTTCGGCATGGCGTAGCCCTGGCCGAGGAATTGAAACTCATGATAGAGGCGGGATTTTCTATCGAAGAGGCAATCGGCTGCGCAACATCTGGAGGCGCCCGGCTGCTTGGTTTGGATCATGAACTCGGGCGGATTGGCCGGGGAATGCCTGCGAGTTTTATAATTGTCGACGGACCGCCCTCCGGTCTTCCGGATTCGCTGGGGGAAGTGAAGGTAGTCTGTTTAAAGGGTGAAAAGATCGCATTTTAGACATAGTGAGGCTTTTTGCCTCGGCACTTTGGATATGATGAGCAGCTCCAGAAGTCATCTCCCGCTCTGGGACCTCTTCTCGCGGTTTTCAGCACCATCTCTCCGCCGCATAGGGGACAAATATTATCCGATAAACGAGAGCCGGCGAGAATAGGGTTGAGGTTGACTGAAGATGGTTTTTTCTTTACCTCTTCTATCATCCTGGCCAAAGCGGCTCCCTCGATCAACTCCATAGGTTTTCCTCTGGCAAAATCGAGGGCTTCCTGGGTGAACGCGCCCGAACAAATGACGACTCCGCCCGTTGCGTCTTCGGAAGCTACTACCCCGTAGAGTTCCCGAACCACCTTGACTCCGACTTTATCCACTCTCCAGTTTTTACACTGAACGAGAAGATGCTCGCCATTTTTCTTCAATATCAAATCAACTCCGCCATCGGCTCCGCCGCCGCCTGTCTTTGTCACTCTGTAGCCTTTTCTCCTATAAGCCTCTCCAACAAGTTCCTCAAATTCCCGCCAGGAAATCGACTTGATGCTCCCGACACCCTTTTGCTTTTCGAGCAACTGGCCCTTGCGCCAGGAATTGAAGGCCGATACAGCAGCGGGGGCCAGGATAATTCCGGCAAGAAAGGGAGCAAGTACATGTGCTGCCTTTGCCGTTCCAGCATAAAAGGTGTTTTGAAATTTGATTGTGGGTATCCAATACTCCAGAGAGAGGTAAACAATGACCGCAAGGACAGCATTCACCCACCAGGGAAATAGGGCAAGGTCATCCAGGATTGATCCATTCCGCTTCGCCATGCCGGGCTCCTACAAAATCAGGAAACTCCCTCAGTGACATTCACTTCTTTAGAAATCGGCATGTCGGATGACTTTGATAAATAGCTTTCCTTGTTTCGAGATTTCTACTGCACCGCTATTGCCGATGGCCAGGGTAACTTTCGTGACCCATTAGCCATGACAGACTGAAAAAACAATACGGCCAGCCTTCTTTTCCCTGAAAACCTGTCCGCTGTCTTCGAGATATCTCAAATGGGCAATTGCCTCTCCGGTGGCGAACCACTTCTGGGACGCTGGGAAGGCGTCCCATGAATCGCAGTTGATGTCCCAGGTCATCATGGATGCAATCTCGTAAGCCCTCTTCGGGCCCTGCTTCAAAATGGAGAGGGCTTCTGCGAGTCTACTCTGATGATGCCCTTTCAATTCCCTTATCCTGCTCCTGCAATTTCCTAAAACGCGCCTGTGTCCAGGCAACACCAGATCAACCTGCAGACCGTAAACCTTGTCAAGGCTGGCAATATAGCTTTTCAGAGGATTTTCCTTCTGGGTCCAGCATGTGATGTTCGGCGTTATATCAAAGAGAATATGGTCTCCCGACACAAGAACCTTCTTTGCGGGTTCGTACAAACAAGTATGGCCTCTCGTATGTCCCGGCGTCGCAACGGCTTTGAAGCAGTAACCGCCGTACCGGAACGTGTCCCCCTCCTCTACGGCGCTCGCTTCTGGTATGAAATCCGTGCCATATTTATAACCCAGGTGGTTACTGACAGCCGCCTGAAGCTCCTTAGCCGGAAAACCGTTCAGCCTGGCAAAGCCGGTAATCGCCTCCCAGCCGACCCAGTTCTCAATGTACTCCTTATCCGGCCGGTTGATATATATGGTTGATGTGTCTTGAACCAGTCTCGGTGCAAGGCCGATGTGATCCGCGTGCATGTGAGTGATATAGAAGTCGGTCCTTTTCAGATCCACATCGATTTCACCCAGACCGGCCTGCATGGCTTCGAGACACTCTCTTCGATTCAACCCGGTATCAATGACCAGGTTCCTATCGAGGCCTTTTATCACATAATAGTTGACCCATCCTAAGGGACTTCCCGACAATGGGATTCTTATCACGTATAGATTGGGCAAGAGCTCTTCAACCATACAAGCAGGCCTCCATCCTGTCTGAATCTCTTGGAACCTGACTATTCATGCTACATTCCCCGCTCTATAGTCGAGGACCGGAAAAATTGAAAGGTCTTGTTTCGTTTCTGTCAAGCTGTGCCCATTCTGTATGTGACCCATGCATGGAGACAGGTGAGCCTCCACTGAACGGCCGTCGGAAGAAGCCGGTAGATCCCGTTCAAAAGCCTTTCATTCCGGCTTCAAACCCATGCCCGATTTACCGTTTCACATTATTGCCAATCAATTGAAATAGACGTTCGTGGAACTCGATCCTGCATTGAGCAGCGGGGCTATTGAATGCGGCGATGGTGGTGTGTCCTGAAACTGCCAAAATCGGCCTCATTGGCTTATCACTTGCAAGTTCGATTGGGAAAGTGTATGGTTTAGCGAGCGTTAGGGTTGTTCAAGAAGTTTTTTCGAGCACGCTGCGACCCGAAAATGCGGTTTGGATGGATAGCCCACAATTTCATGCATTATTGCGGAATTATAATACCGACTTTAATGGAAACAGAATCCTGATTTGCGGACCCCAATTGTGACCCAGAGAGGAGATCGTTATGGCTGCCAAAAAGATTTTGATGCTAGTCGGCGACTTTGTGGAAGACTATGAGGTTATGGTGCCCTTCCAGGCGCTGCAGATGGTTGGACACACTGTGCACGCGGTATGCCCCGGCAAGAAATCCGGCGATCAGGTTCGCACGGCGGTGCATGATTTCGAAGGGGACCAAACGTATAGCGAAAAGCCAGGCCACAACTTTACACTTAATGCGACTTTCGATGACGTAAAGGCGGAAGCATACGATGCTCTCGTCATCCCCGGCGGGAGGGCCCCTGAGTACATTCGGCTGAACGAAAAGGTTTTGGGCATCGTGCAGGATTTTGCCAAAGCCGACAAACCCATTGCCGCTATCTGCCATGCGGCGCAACTGCTTGCGGCAGCCGGAGTGCTCAAGGGCAAGTCTTGCAGTGCTTATCCCGCGGTGGGGCCCGAAGTCAACCTAGCCGGTGGCAAGTATGTCGATATCGCGGTCCATCAGGCACATGTGGACGGGAAGCTTGTAACCGCCCCGGCATGGCCTGCGCATCCCGATTGGCTGGCGAAGTTCCTCGTGGTCCTCGGGACCAAAATTGTGCTTTGATCCATACAGGACTACAGGCAATGCTGACTGTCCGGAATCGCCGCGATCGCGATTCAGTCGAATTTGTTCACGCCCGAACAATAACGCAGCAGCGAGCCTTCGTGAGCTGATTTCCGTCCGGATTGTCTGAGGTCTAATAACTTCCCGCCCATGCGGCGTCATTGCGAACAGCCACCGTGATCGTGTGCGCAAAATTCTGTAATTTTCCGTATAAAGATCCCCCACACCGAGCAGGGGCGAAAAGAGGTGTGAGGGGCGCAGCTTCCCACGGTGAAGTGGCCGTTAGCGGCAATATGGCCATTAGCTATGATCTCGTCATGTGTTAGCGATCCGGGCATATGGCCCTCTCAGCTTTTCAGTAAGCCAGATCGACGCCAATTTAAAGCCATCCTCTCTTGGAGCCTGAACCGGCCAGGTAACAAAATCCACTTGATGCATTATTTCGGTAAATAAGTACGTATTGATCTTATTAAAATGCGCATTATGTTTTTTAAAATAGAAAAGGTGTCTTCGGAAAGAGGCTCGTTTAAGTGTTTAACCCCGAGGGAAGGGGTTCCAAACATCAATTTTGGACAAAGGCGGAAGGGTTGCCGAATAATCTCTGTTAATACCATAAACCCTTACGACGTGCAGAATCATCTTTACACATGCACTATTAAAAAATCGCTGAGAGGTGGGTATGAAAAAAATTGCCTTTATTTTGATGACAGCAATCTTGCTGGCTGGAGGCGCAGTCGCCGTCATGTGTGCACCTTCTTATGCTCAGCTCTATGAGTATCCACCCCCGCCCCCGGATCCCTATGCGTCACCCTGGGTGGGGCCTGATACGGCGTGGGTCTATTTTAACGGTGATTGGTTTTTGAATGGCATCCTGTACTATTTTTACGGCCCTGATTACGGTTGGGCCCCATATTACGCTTATTCTCCCGACTATATTGTCAGACCCGGAACATGGTATGCTCCGAGATGGCTGGCGTGGTATCAGAGTCAGCCTCGATACCTGGAGAGTTTTCAGCGGCAGTATCCTCATTGGCGTGAACACCGACAGGGTAAGCGTTATAGTCAGGAATTTTTTGAGCAGCACCATGGCGGCCAAGGCGGTGGGTGGCAGAAAGGATTCCAACAGGGCCCCGCTGCTGCATCCCGTCCCGAAGGACTCAAACCAGGTCCTGCTCAAAAGGTCCCCCCTGAAAAGAAGCAGCCTGCCGTGCAGCACGAACAAAAGCCTCAACAGCACGAGCAGCAGAAGCCGCAGCCACAGCCACAACTACAACAGCAGCACCCGCAGCAACAACTGCAACATGGAGGTGAGACTAAGGAGAAAGAAAAACAGAAAGGCCACGAACAACAGTAAAGGTTGGGACCCAGTGGATCTGATTATATCGGATATCTTGTCTTAAGAATGGGTGGTTTTCACTATCTAACTTTGAGGTGGAAAGAAAATGACGAAAGCTGAATTGGTTGCAAAAATCGCGAGTGAAGGTGGAATTACCAAATCACAGGCGGAAAAAGTGGTGGACGGATTTGTTTCGGCTGTTTCCGCCGCTTTGTCAGGCGGTGACAAGATCACGCTGGTAGGTTTCGGAACTTTCAGCGTCGCCGCAAGGCCTGAACGTGAAGGCCGCAATCCCCGGACCGGCGAAAAGATCAACATTCCGGCGTCAAAAGTTGTCAAGTTCAAAGCAGGCAAGACTCTCAGCGGAAAAGTCCAATAGCAGGATTTAACCCCCTCTCATTCAATCAAATGATCTGAAGGGACTGCTCGCGGGAATGAATTGGCGGCCGGTCCTTTTCATTATGCATTGGGGCCAAGTCATTAAGTTCGACTGTCGGGGGAACCCCCTTTGGCATTGCCCACTTCCTTGCAGCACCGCGGGTCGGCGGCCGCCTTTTATTCGCGAATTAAACCTTTGGGTATGTGTTATACTGCCCCCAAACCACATTCTTCCCGTAACACAGGACAATGGAGGAGCACCATGGATCAGAACCGGAGGGATTTTCTGAAAGGAGCGGGCCTTGTTGCCGCAATCGCGGCAACTGGGGGGTTGACCGTGCAACATACCGAGGCCGCCCCCGTTAAGACGGGTCATCGTGGCATGGCTCGTGGGCTGATTTTGTTAACGATTCGCCGCAATGGAGAGTACCGGCTGGGCGTCAAAACCGATAAAGGCATACTGGATGTGCCTCAGGCAGCAGAACTGCTCCATATGCACGCCCCGGCCACCATGGACGAGTTGCTTCAGAACGAGGACGGCCCCGGCCTCAACGCGCTGGTCGGCGCCGCCCTCAAATCCCGCGCCGCGAGTAAGGCGTTTGTCAAGGAAGCTGCCATCGAATATGGACCGGCTGTGACCCGTCCGGAAAAGATCATCTGCGTGGGGCTGAATTACCGCAAGCATGCCAGGGAAGTCGGCATGGAGTTCCCCAGTCAGCCTGTGCTCTTCAATAAGTACAACAATGCCCTCAATAACCACAACGGTTCCATCAAACTGCCTGTCGCGGTGGCCAAGAAATTCGATTATGAAGTCGAACTGGTGATGGTCATTGGAAAGAAGGCGAAAAACGTCAGCGAAGCCGATGCCCTTTCCCATGTGGCCGGCTATTGCACCGGCAATGACTTCACGGCGAGGGACCTGCAGCTTGAAACCCCCAGCAAGCAATGGATGATCGGCAAGACCCCGGACGAGTTTGCTCCAGTGGGGCCCTATCTGGTTACCGCCGACCAGGTCGACCCCGACAACCTGAAGATCGAATGCCGCGTGAACGGCGAGACCCGGCAATCCTCCAACACGAACGATTTAATCTTCAACTGCAGGCAGATCATCAGTTTCATCTCCCGCTACATCACGCTCAAACCCGGTGACATCATTTTCACCGGTACTCCTGAAGGAGTGATCGCAGGGCGTCCCCCGGAAAAACAGGTTTGGCTTAAGCCCGGCGATAAAGTCGCCTGCAGTCTGGAAAAGCTCGGCGAATTGAAGTTCGACCTGGTTTGATGTCCACCCCTGGGTCCGGAATTCCGATCTCCATTTGCGATGGTCTAGCCTGCCACTGATTTGCCGGGTTATTGACTGTAATACGATACTCCGAACCGGGCATTTTGATTGACGCCAATTCGACACAGTCATATTCCAGAAAGAGATGAAAAGATGGTATAAATCACCTGGAGGAGGGACCACTGGTTATGGGGGTCAACCGGGATAAGCCGGATTTGTGGAAAGCAGACACTGCCCGTTCTGTTGATATGTACAATGAATGGTTCATTAAGTTCGCGCCAGAGGCTTTCCGCAACACGCGAATTCGGACTACAAAAGCTGTTGAGCAAACGCTTAAGGCCACGGGAAACCTGACAGACATCAGGACCGCAATCCTTAAGGAAAACCCGTCAGTGTTGCCGACCCTGCGCATGTCTACCTGTCCACCCCTTGCAGTTGACCGGCTTATCGGACTGGCCCGTGTATCCCAGAACCTTGTCCATTCAATGGAAGTGGGAAAGCTGCCGCCGCGCATGCCGGAGCAGGAGCTTGAGAACCAGCTTGAACAGATCAGCCTGATCATCGAAAAAATGGCCGATCCCGATATTTTTGTGTGGCTTAATGGAGAACAGAAACCAACCAGGCGAGAGATCTATCGCGCGGCAACGATTGTCGCTGACCGGCTTTGCGGTTCCGTGGCGAATCCGATCATCCGCAACGCCCAGGAGAAACGGCAGCTTGCCGGTATTGCGGCATGGTTGAAAGCCAGGAGCTATCAGCAGCTTTCCCATGGCGACGTAGCAAAGTTCAACGTCATGCGTCCGGGCACGTTCGCCTTCCGTATGAATATTACAATTGAACAGGAAAGCGCGGAAAAAACCGTCAACATTCCTATTGACGCCGTGGTCATGCCGAAAACAGCCGAATCCGGGGATTTCCCGTTATTGATCGAGGCCAAGTCGGCGGGCGATTTCACCAATGTGAACAAGCGGCGCAAGGAAGAGGCGATCAAAATTGCTCAGCTCCGGCAAACCTACGGGCAACGCATCAGATTCATTCTGTTCCTGTGCGGGTATTTCGACGGCTCCTATCTCGGATACGAAGCAGCCGAAGGGATTGATTGGGTTTGGGAGCACCGTATCGACGAGCTTGGTGAATTCGGGTTGTAGATGAAGGCAGACTTGATTACAGACAAAGAACAGCGCAGGATCGAGGTGCAGGCGTACCTTGATGCAATGAAGTCTAAGGCGGAGCGTAACCGTATGGGGCAATTCGCCACCCCTTTCCCGCTCGCCCTGGACATCCTGTCGTATGCAAAAAGGCTCTTGCCGGACGGTCAGAAAATCCGCTTTCTCGATCCAGGCTTTGGCACCGGGGTTTTCTATTCGGCCCTTTTGCAGACATTCCCGGCGGCCAAAATTGCCGCCGCGACCGGCTACGAGATCGACCTTCATTATGGCAGACCCGCTCTCGAGCTTTGGTCCGACACAGGGGTTGACCTGCATCTGTCGGATTTTACCAAGGCCGCGCCGCCTGAAGAAGCTTTCAATCTGGTAATCTGCAATCCGCCCTATGTCAGACACCACCATATTCCGAATGGAGAAAAAGAGAGGCTTCAAGCCGCAAGTCATAATTCCTGCGGAGTACAATACGGGGGGCTTGCCGGCCTTTACTGCTATTTTTTGGGGCTGTCGCACGCCTGGATGATGGAGGGCGGGATTGCCGGATGGTTGATTCCCAGTGAGTTCATGGACGTGAACTACGGTACTGCGGTCAAACGCTGCCTTCTGGACAAGGTCAGGCTGCTTCACATTCACAGGTTCGACCCCCATGACGTGCAATT
>JBEKQE010000096.1:0-18783 GCA_049520035.1 Syntrophobacteraceae bacterium
TTTTCAAATTCTCAACGGCAACTTCGCGGCGGCAATCGACGATTATGAGCTTAAGCTGCGGTTCATGAACGATCTTGCAACGTACCGAATCGACGTTTCGTGGCTGTGGACGCTGGTCCGGCGCCAGGCTGCCATCACCAGGGATGGCTGGCTCAAGCGGCCGGCGCTCACGGAAGATGGCGTCGAACCGGCGATCAACGATTTTCAGGTCAAGGCCGGGACCCGCTTTAACCGCGAGTTGTTCGACAAGGTATGGGATTATCACAAGGAATGGACAGCGGAATTCTTCGCCGAATTGGACCGCCGCGGCGATGCAGGCCGTTTCGACCGTGGTAAAGCATCGGTCATTATGGAACTTTTGAAACGGCAACTGGTTTCGCCGCGCTACATCCAACACAGCGCGCGTGTGCTGTTTGTCGTGGCGGAAGCGAGCGAGCAGGAGCGCGCGCAGATCCTGGAGGCGATCTTCGATCTCTCCCGGGAAGAAATCGTGGAACGGGTGGAAGCAGGCAAGCTTGGCAGGAAGGCCTGGGCCGCGTACGACTATGTTTACGATGTTTTTCCGGACAGGGCAGGGAACTTGCGAACTGTTTGAACCTGAATAATACGTCAACTTGACTGTCAAAAAATCATGACCCTATTTCCGGATCGGATTCCATCGGAAAAGGCTCTTGGAATGTCGAATGTCCGTAAATCATACGATATTCCAATCAAAACCCGCAAGAAAAATGCCGATCGGACCAATTTGGGCAATTTGAGATAATAGCTCTGCTCAAAGCTTCGGATACCTCATCCCCAAGCCTCAGCCACCCCGATCTGCGTCACAAACGGGACCTGTGGTATGATCTTCTCCAATGCCGCTTCCATGGATTCCTTCAGAATCACGCACACCTCATCCACTATCTCGTCTCTAGCCTCGACTATTATTTCATCAGGCTGAGTATGGACAATTCGAGCATCAAGGCCGTTCAGTTTCTCGGAAATGTGGATAAGGGCCAATTTAAACCCAATGAAGGAAAAACTGATATTCGTGATCGTGCTCGTAATTTTGGCTGCAATCGCTGCAAAAGCTGATGAGGGCAGGAATTGTTACCCGATTACTACTAAAGATATAACCCGTGGACGCGCTCCACGATTTGACCAGTATCCCTCAAAGGCTGAGCAAATTCGGCATCCCGCTAAAGTTAACCTGAAAAGCCGCTCAATGGCTCGCAGATATCGGACAATGTTGCGTAGAGGCGCCGCGAAGGAGCCAAACTTTGCTGGACACTATGCTGTCGTTGATTGCGATAGGAACACTGGACGAAGATGAGAAAAGAGAGGGTGCGTTCTATTACCTTCTTCAAAAAGGCAAATTGAAGAGAATTTTCTCCGTCAATGTGCAAAAAGATAATTGTTACAACGGTTTTCAGAATTAGCTCCAGCCAATCCTAATTCCTAACACCGTTAACTTAACAGATATGTGTTGCCCCTGCGGTCTTTGCGGGTTTCCGGCTGTAGCGGCAGCGGCGAAGCGGTTTTGAATTTAGGCTTTCGTCCCCGGCTTCGCTTCTCCAGCCCTCAACTCTTTCTTCGATATTGCTGCCGGTCTCTTGGAAATTGGCGGCCTGGTTTAGACTTCACCCGATGTCGTGCACAGCATTGCACAAATTCCGCCCAAATGTAAGGCCAGAGGGCCACATCACCAGTAAACTGTGAGGGGTCAGCCCTTGAAGTCAGATACCTCCGGCAAAGCCGGAGGCTTGAAAATGTGGGCCGCTCAAAGCGGCTGTGGGTATTTGTTCGCTCCCGACACTATCCGCAAAGGAGATGACTACCGTACCCCCGTCATTCCGGCGGCGCTTCTGAGCCGGAATCCAGCGGATTTTCGGAACTTATCACGCATGACGCAGTTAGATCAAATAGCAAAGGGAAGCAGCCTGACGGTCTTGGCGTGCTTCAAGACTCTGGATTCCGGCTCAAAAACACTGCCGGAATGACGACTCCCGGAAATGTCAAACTTTTGGGAGTCCACCGGCAGTGCCGGAGGTTTACCCTGATCAATTAGAAAATTATATCCCCCTTCCACTTCTCTTCTAATTTCCATTTTCAAGGGCTGCCCCCTCTTCCCTCGCTGCCGGAATGACGACTCCCGGAAATGTCAAACTTTTGGGAGTCCACCGGCAGTGCCGGAGGTTTACCCTGATCAATTAAAAAATTATATCCCCCTTCCACTTCTCTTCTAATTTCCATTTTCAAGGGCTGACCTGCCTTCGAATCTGCATCGAGCGCCTGGTCCCTCCGAAAAAGGACGCCCCGATCGAGATTGACATCCCCGAGGTCAGCTCCATAGCCGACATCCCAAAACTCTTTTCGGCTCTGACGGCAAAGATTCGTGCAGGAGTCACCCCTTCCGAGGCCAGGACCGTAATGGATTTAGCCGAAGGTGTTCACAAGACGCTTGCGCTGGCGGAATTGGAACAGCATTTCACCGCCCTGGAAGAACAAACGAGGTTGATAAATAGATAAGCAATTTTTTCTTCGTGTCTGAAAATCGACATCTTTATCCGAGTCCATCCGAGTCCATCCGAGTCCATCCGAGTCCATCCGAGTCCATCCGTGGTTGAAGAAGTTGGGTTTTTCAATATTCCGCGCGTAGCGATAGAACCAAAAGGAGTTATTTTTCTGCTCATTGCTCACTATCCGTGTCCATCCACCCCGCTGCGCTCCTCCATCCGTGGTTGAAGAAGTTGGTTTTTCACTGTTCACTGCTCCCTGCTCCCCCCTCCCTGCTTCCCGCTTCTCGCTTCACGCTTCACGCTTCACCCTCCCCGCTCCCCGTATTCCTTGCCTCCAGGTCAGACGCTGGTATAATGGAGCACGAACATGCGTATCTTTGCCAAACATCGATTTCAGATTCAGCTCAAGATCACCCTGCTCATCGAAAGGACATTCCCATGAAACCGGGGGGATCGGCTTTCTTCCTCTCAACGTTTTGCGCGGTCTTCCTGATTTCGGCGGTTCTGGCAGGCTGCGAATCGGAGCAGCAAAGAAGCGCCTCCGGATCTCAAACCGCCGGGGTCTCTGATTCTGAAATACTGATCGGCTCTTCCTGCCCGCTTTCCGGCCATGCATCTTTCCTTGGAACGCAGGCCATTCACGGCGTTCAAACCTATCTCAATCACGTAAACGATCAGGGAGGCGTAAACGGGCGCCATATTCGACTTATCGCATATGACGACGCTTACGATCCGGCCCTGTGCATCTCCAATACTCAGAAGCTGATCACCGAAGACAGGGTGTTTGCCCTGACCTCTTACGTGGGGACCCCGACGGCGGTAAAGATCATGCCGATGGTCCAGGAGGCCAAGATTCCACTGGTTGGGATCTTCTCAGGCGCCAGGGTCCTGCGTGAACCGTTTCAGCGCTACATTATAAACGTCAGGGCTTCATATTACGAAGAAACAGGCAACCTCATCGGCCACTTCGTTCAGGACTTGGGAATAACCCGCGTGGCGATTTTCTACCAGTATGATGAATTCGGATTCGACGGCCTTACCGGTACGGAGATCGCCCTCCAGAAACACGGGTTGAAACCCGTAGCCAAAGCCTCCTATATCCGCGGAAGCATGGACGTGGAGGATGGGGTGGATCTGATCTGCGGTTCGGACGCCGAAGCGGTGGTCATGATCGGGACTTACGGTCCATGCGCGAAGTTCGTCAAGCTCGCAAAACAGCGCAAGAGCGCAATGATCTTTCATGCGGTATCTTTTGTGGGCACAGAGGAACTGGCCAAAATACTGGGGCCTGAAGCAGAGGGGATAATAGTAACCCAGGTGGTCCCTCCGCCCTGGGAGACGGTGCTTCTTCCGGCAGCAGACCAATACTCCCGGCTCCTTTCGCGCTATTTCCCGGAAGAAAAGCCCTCTTTCGTAGGGTTCGAAGGATTTCTCAATGCGATTGTGCTCGTGGAAGGTCTGAAGCGTGCAGGCAGGGACCTTACAAGGGAAGGATTGATCGATTCGATTGAAGGCATTCGTCAATATTCACTCCAGATAGCCAATCCCCTTGATTACGGTCCAACCGACCACCAGGGTCTCAGGTACGTTTACTTTACACAGATAAGGGATGGAAAACCCGTCCTGCTCACAAACTGGGAGCAGATCAAAAAAGAACGCTCCGTTCCCGGCGTCACTTACACCGAAATCGTCTTCGGCTCCTCGCTGGCGCTGACCGGGCACGCTTCCTATCTCGGGATACAGGCGATCCGGGGCGCCTCGGCATATCTGAACCACGTCAACGACAAAGGCGGGGTCCACGGCCGCCGCATCAGACTGATCGGCTACGATGACGCCTACGAGCCGGAACGCTGTGAGCGCAACACCCGGCGGCTGATAGACGACGACAAGGTATTCGCTCTCACGTGCTACGTCGGGACACCCACTGCGGTCAAGGTTTTACCGATGATTCAGGAGGCCAAAATTCCGCTGATCGGAGTTCTTAGCGGCGCCACAGCCCTTCGCGAACCATTCCAGGAATACGTGGTCAATATCAGGGCCTCCTATCACCAGGAAATAAAAGATGTCATCGATAATATGGTAAAGCGCAGCGGGTTCACGAAAATCGCCGTTTTCTATCAGGAGGACGAGTACGGACATGACGGCCTCACAGGCGCTAAGCTGGCTTTGAGCCAGTATGGTCTTGAACCGGTTGCCGCCGGCGGTTATCAGCGGGGCGCCGTTGAAATCGGGCAGGCATTCGAACAGATTCGGCCGGCCGATCCGCAGGCGGTCGTCATGATCGGCACATACGAACCTTGCGCCAGATTCATCATGCTCGCAAAGCAAAAACGGGTGGGGTGGCTTTTCCATAACGTATCGCCGGTGGGCGCCGAGGAGTTGGTCAAAAGGCTTGGTTCGGATGCGGAAGGCGTGATCATTACGCAGGTGGTGCCGCCGCCGTGGGAGACCGCCCTGCTGCCGGCGGCACAGGAATACAGCGTTTTGCTCGAGCGCTATTTCCCCGGAGAGACACCCAGTTTCGTGGGATTCGAGGGGTTCGTTAACGCCAAGGTCCTCGTCCAGGCCCTGTGGCGAACAGGTCGCGAGGTAACCAGGGAAAAGTACATCGAAGCCATTGAGGGGATGGATTTCTACTCTCCTGGAATTGGCTCCAATATTAATTTTGGGAAGCTTGACCACCAGGGTCTGCACGATGTTTACCTGACAGCGGTGCGTAACGGAAGGATCGTCCTGGTGACAGACTGGGCACAACTTGACAAAACCAACGCCGCCCCGGCAGCCGGACAAGGTCGCAATCCGCCTGCGCGCCCCTGATTTGAAGAAAGTGGATTGATGCCCGGAGGCCTGGCTGAAAGCGCCATGAAGATGGCCTTTTTCGCCCCGCAGGCACGGAGCCGGGTGTTGCACCGGAAGATGCGCTAGACATGAGACTGTTTCAGAGGCTGAGCTTCCAGAGCAAATTACTGGTCCTGATTCTCGCCATGGTGATCTTCATTGGCGGGACCATGGGGCTCCTTATCCGGCTGGCAGTCTTCCCATACCTCGTGCGTGAAGTAGAGCTCCGGGGCCAGTACGCCGCCCAAAGGCTGGCCGAGAATGCACGCGCATCCATCCTTCAGCAGGACCGGGTTCGCCTGACGGCCCTCATTTTCGAAGAGAAATCGATCGATAAGAACATCTCCTATATCGTTGTTACTGACGAAAACGGGGAAGTCCTGGCGCACACCTTCCTGGACGCTCTACCCCCTGAGGCGCTCTATGCCGATAAAGGTTCTGCGGCGTTGAAGCCGGCACAGGCAGGATTGTGGTCCTTTCTTGCAAGACCCCTGGGGCGGAGCCAAATCCTGCTGCCCGTTTTCGCAGGACTTCACCAGATAGGCGCCATTAGAGTGGGACTGCATCCGCAGTATATTGACAGGCTCATTTTTGAGCTGAGGATCTACAATCTGCTGGCTATTGGATTTGTAGTGCTGGTGGGCCTGCTTTTCGGATTATATCTATCCCGGATCATTACCAGGCCTGTGCAGACCCTCACTGCATTTGCCAGGGAAATCAGCCTTGGCAATCTCGACAAACGCCTGGCGCTCGGCAATCGCATAAACTGTAACGAAATGCTGGAATGCACCAAATACAGTTGCCCGGCCTACGGCAGCCGAACACTGAGGTGCTGGTTTATCGACGGTACTTGCATGACCGAGGGTCCCTCGACCTTTCCTGAAAAGATGGAAACCTGCAAGAGCTGCCCTGTTTACATGGAAACGGCAGGAGATGAGATCGTCCAGCTTGCGGATACCTTCAATCATATGACCAGCCGGCTGAGCACTTCCGAGCAGGAACTGAGGAGATCGGAGGATCGCTACCGCTGGCTTTTCAACAGCGATCCCCACCCGGTTTTCATAGTTTCCGCCAAAACCTGTCTCATACAGGACGCAAACGACCGTGCCGCCGACATCTACGGACTCGACAAAAAACGGCTGATCGGCATGCGGTTTACGGACCTGATGTTTGAGCAGCACCGTGAAGAAATCCGCGCGGCTTTCCGCAAATCTCGAAACGCAAGCTCCTGCTCCCTGATTCCCAAGATTCGCCATCAGAAACCTGGGGGCAGCCTGCTTTGGGTCAACATTTATTTTTGTCCCGACAGTCATGCGGGGAAATCCGATCTGGTTGTAACAACTGCAGATATCTCGGATTTTATCGAAGCGGAAACTCAACTTATCCAGGCCGGGAAGATGGCCACCCTTGGTGAAATGGCCACCGGCGTCGCACACGAGCTCAACCAGCCGTTGAACGCAATCAAGCTCGGAAGCGAGTACCTGTTGAAGATGACCGAAACGGGGCAGCCGATCGACAGGGACGACCTTGATGAGTTGGCCGGCGACATGAGCCGGGAAGTGGATCGGGCGGCAGCAATAATAAACCACCTTCGCCAATTCGGACGCAAAAGTGATGTGGTGGCGCATCGGGTAGATATTAACGGATCCATTCGAGGAGTTTTTACGATCCTGGGGCAGCAACTGAGCGTGCACGGTATCGAGCTGAAGCTCGAACTCGACGAAAACCTGCCCCCGATTATGGCTGATGAGAACCGGCTGGAGCAGGTTTTTGTCAACCTGGTGAATAATGCCCGCGACGCCATGCTGGACCCAAAAGCCGGCGGGCATGCCGGACCGAATGTGTTGACCGTCAAGTCTTTTTCGGAACAGGGTCGTGTGACGGCCACCGTGAGCGATACAGGTCCCGGCATACCTGAGTCGATCGGAGGAAGGCTTTTTGAACCTTTCTTTACAACTAAAGAGACCGGGAAAGGCACCGGGCTGGGACTTTCCATCAGCTACGGGATCGTTCGGGATTACAAGGGCACTATCGATTTCACAACATGTGAAGGGGCCGGGGCCACTTTCATAGTGAGCTTTCCTGAGGCGCCGCGGGAATGATCCATGAACCAGACCGAACCAGGTAAAAAACTGCTTGTGATTGACGACGAGCCGTCCACGCTCAAGATGCTTCGGCGGCTGCTGGGCGCTTATGGTTACTCTGTTCTGACGGCCGGGAACGGAGAACAGGGGCTGGAGATCTTTCGAAACGAACGCCCTCCGCTGGTCATCACAGACATCAGAATGCCCGGAATGGACGGTATCGAGGTGCTCAGGCATCTCAGAGAAATCAGTCCGGAAGTGGAAATGATCGTGATCACCGGGCATGGAGACATGGAACTCGCTGTCCGTTCTCTTCGCAATTCAGCTTCCGACTTCATTAACAAGCCGATTCGGAGGGAGGCCCTCGAGATTGCCCTCCAAAGGGCGGAAGAAAAAATAGAGCTCAAAAGAAAAATTAGAGATCATGCTCAAGAGTTGGAGTCCAGGGTGCAGAAGGCCACGGCCGATCTTTCCCATCAGTGCCGCCGCCTGCAGGTACTGCTCCAAATAGGTAAACAGGCCGGAGAGATTCCGACTTACGGAAAGATGTCCGAATTTTTGCAAGAAAAAATCGAGTCCAGCACGGGCCTAAAGTGCCCACGGATTATGGTCCTTAACACTATCAGAGACGGACTTATCGGAGGCCGTTCCAATTCGAGGCAGGCAAAGGGTACGGCCCTGATTGCCGAAATCATAAAGGGACTGAGGGGAAGTCCTCGGCCCCTGACTTCCCATGAGCTTGAAAAAATGCAATTGCCTGTCGAGGCCGGAGACCGGGAGAGAGTTGTAATGCTTCCGATCGACACGGAGGAAGGAGACCCTGTTGGGGCCGCACTGGTCGTTGCTTCCGGCCAAAGGGAAGAGGAGGAGCTGAAATTTGCAGGACTGCTGCTTTCTCTGGTTGCTGGAGCACTCCGCCGCGCAGTCGTGCAGGAAGAGGAAATCAGCAATCTCAGGCAGATCGTGGAGAAGGAAAAATTCGGAAACATGATCGGCAGACACGAAAAGATGCGCGGGATATTTAACCTCATCTCCAACGTGGCCGCATCAGACGCTACTGTCCTGATACTCGGCGAGAGCGGCACCGGAAAGGAGCTGGCCGCCAGGCGCGTACATGAGCTTAGTATGCGAAGCTCGGGTCCCTTCATCGTGCTCGATTGCGCCGCCTATCCGCAGACACTGCTGGAGGCCGAGATGTTCGGCCATGAAAAGGGTGCATTCACAGGCGCCGTTCACGCCCGCAAAGGCTTATTCGAACTAGCCCAGGCAGGCACCCTGTTTCTCGATGAAGTAGGCGATGTCCCTCTGCCCTCGCAGGTGAAGCTCCTTCGGGCGCTCCAGTTCAGAGAATTCCACAGGCTGGGCAGCGAGACCCTCACCAAGGTTGACGTTCGTGTAATTGCGGCCACGGCCCGGAACCTGCGCGAAGAAATCGAACGGGGAACTTTTCGAGAAGACCTTTATTACCGTCTCCACGTGATCCCCATCACAATGCCCCCTCTTCGCGAGAGGCTCTCGGATCTGCCCTTGCTGGTTGCTCACTTTCTAGAGCGCCTGAGCGGCGGGCCGGCAAACAAAAAGATTCGCCCGGATGCTATGCAGGTTCTTTTTAACCACAATTGGCCTGGAAATATCCGGGAGCTCGAAAACGCGATCGAGCACGCCTTCATCCTGTCCGGAACCGACGGTATAAAGGCTGCCGACCTTCCGGCCTACCTGCATGGATACCGCAAACCGGCACGCCCGGCGTCCGACGGCCTGGATCATGTGGAGCGCAGCCACGTGATGAAGGTTTTGCAGGAGTGTCGGGGCAATAAAATCATGGCCGCAAGGCGGCTCAGGATCAGTCGCAGCACGCTCTACAGAAAACTCGAACAGTTCGATATTAAATAGCCGGCTTCCAGCCCTTTTCTAATCTCATAATTGGTTGCGGTCAGACAGGTGTCCTATTATGGGACATATAACCATTTGAAATTGCTGATCTAACTGGCCGCATGCCAACCATGTCCAATCCTGAGACAGTTTCACAGCCGCAGCTCGAGCCTGTGATCTCATCTCCCATCGACATTTTATCCTGTTAATCCAATCACTTAATTGATTATGCTTCCAACTGGCACGATGTTTGCTCATTCAGGTAGGCGAAGCAAATAATTCCTGTAAAAGTCTGAAAAGAGCAAAGGGGATAATGATGAGAACAAAGCTTACAATGGCTGAAAGGGTGGCCTCCATGATCATCGGAACGGCCCTTTCCATAGTTGGGTTGATCTTGATCGCGCTGGGGCTGACCTTTCTCCCGATAATCGGAATTTTTGTTGCTTTCCCCGTACTGGCTCTTGCATTCTATTTCTTCAGGCCGGGCAAGTGGGTGATTGCCGCTGAGACAGAAACGGCGTCCATTGATGCGCAGGAGACCGGGGCCGAGGAGTCCATGGCGGCCTAGCAGGGTGATGAAAAAGGATTGGAATCCCCACATCTTTCACACTACGGCCCGCTCTTGCCAAGGGAATGTACCATGGAATACAGGTCCATGAACCATTGAACTTTGGGCCTTTCGTGCATGGTATCCATTTGCTCCAACGCCTCAGACAACGTACACGATGTGATTGTGCCCTCACTCAACCCGAATGCAAGGACTTCGTTAGAGTCGTCTTTCAGCGATTTCAAGAGTGCGCCTGCGGCTTCAGCGCCAATCCTGCACGCAAGGATTCTGTCGAACGCCGTCGGAAACCCGCCTCGTTGAACATGCCCCAGCACTACGCTGCGCACCTCGAACTCATTTTTGCTTTCCGCTTCGAGCAGCCTTCTCAGAAAATCCGTAGTGTAGTAGCGTGAAGCCTGTTCACTGCGCATGTATATGACCATGCGTTTTCCGGACTCGAAGCTGTCTCTGAGCTCTATGACGTCCTTGTTCAATTCGTTAAGGCTTATGCCTGTTTCAGGCAGGTAAGCCTTCTCGGCGCCCGTTGCCAAAGCGCCCATGAGCGCGAGAAACCCACATTCTTTTCCCATTACCTCCACTATGAACGCACGCTTTGTTGCGCCGGCCGTATGGCGAATTTTATCGACCGCTTCGACAATGTTATTGAGAGCGGTATCGGAACCGATGCACAAATCGGTACATGGAAGATTATTATCGATCGTAGCCGGTATGAGCATGATAGGGATATCGAACTCGGGAAAACCGGACCGCATTTCCACAAACCGCTGAATGTGCAGGTATGTACCCCATCCTCCGATGGCGATGATTCCCTTTATATTGAATTTTCTGATATTTTCCGCAATTCGGAGGAAGTCCCCCTGGATCAGGTCGGACCGGGCAGTACCAATATCCGAACTTGGATGGCCTACCCAGCCAAGCAGTTCGTTCCAGTCGAGATCGATGAAGTCGCCGTGAATGAGCCCGTAGAATTCATCCCTTGACCCGAGGACCTGGACGCCCTGATTAAGAAGGTATCTGGCAGCCGTGCTGAGTGCGGCGTTCATACCCGGTGAGTCCGCCCCGCCTGTCATGAAAACAACCCTGCCCTGTTGCCCCGTTTCCAGAGCGGGCGTGATCCGAGTCAGGGTGTTCACCAGGTCGAGCATGCTCTGGAAGGCTTCTCCCCGAAGCTCCACAGCCTTCTTGAAATCGCCGCTTTCGATTTGCCTGCGTACCTCCCGGCTTTTTTCGACCACTTCGATAAGCGGCGTAGAAACGACCTTGTTTTTTCTAATTCCAACCATATGCCGGTGTATAATATCTGGCTCGTCCATGAGAAGGTCAATAGCCGCAACACCGAGCCGGGTCGAAAGAATGCGGTCAAAAGCCGTCGGGGACCCTCCGCGCTGAACGTGCCCAAGCACGGTAAGGCGCACCTCTATCCCGAGCTTTTCGACCAGTATATTCCGTATATCGTTGGATCCTATGAGCAGTCCGTCAGGATGCCTTGCGCCCTCGGCAACTACCACCATCTGATGAGGCCTTCCGATTTTCCGGGCCTTGTCGAGACTCTCAACCATCCTCTGATGCCAGCGCAGTTCGAGTTCCTCTTCGGGAATGAGCACCCAGGAGGCCCCGGTCGCCAAAGTGCCGGCAAGCGCAAGGTAGCCGCAGTTTCGCCCCATTGTCTCGATAACGAATGTGCGCTGGTGGGAAGCAGCCGTTGATGACAGATCGTCTATCGCACGCACGATGTGATTTAAGGCGGAATCAACGCCTATCGCCATATCGGTGCCGCTTAGGTCATTATCTATGGAGCCGGGGAGCCCAACGACCTGGAGCATCGGAATTCGCGATGCCGGAGGGTAGCGGCCGGGATGGGCAGTGACGATCTTTTCGACGTGTTCGGGCCATTCGGTTGAGAGCACGTGCGCTCCCATAAGGGAACCGTCGCCTCCGATCACTACCAGCGCTTCTATGCCGCGCTCCAATATGTTCTCCACTGCGCGCCGCCTGCCCTCCACGGTCTTGAACTGCTCGGAACGCGCTGTGCCAAGGAAAGTCCCTCCATGCTGGAGAACGTTGCCAACCTCCTGCCAGTTAAGACGTTTTATCTGGTCGCCGCCCCGGAGGAGACCCTCGTACCCGTAATATATCCCGTATACCTCAAGGCCCCTGTCCAGGGCGCGCCGCACTGCGGCGCGCACCCCCGCGTTCATCCCGGGAGAATCCCCGCCGCTGGTCATTACCCCCAGAGTTTTAATCATGGCGCCTTTCCTTTTTCCCACAAATAGTCTTGCAACCTGGCAAGGGAAGATACACGATTTTTCGCACGGCTCATAGGAAAGTATCATTCGAAGATGGAAAATATTTTTCATTGAAGTTATAAAAGCAAGGTAAAAGATATTCCTAAAGTGATGTCTTTCTCCTCGGCGCACTGGAGTGTGCTCACAAAGCTTATCTTTGACCTCAAATGACAGGCGGACAGCAATGATAGTACCCGTAATCTTGTCCGGTGGTGTGGGATCCAGGTTGTGGCCCCTTTCAAGAGAGCATCTTCCAAAACAGTTGATGCCGCTTCTGGGTGGAGAACACTCCCTGTTTCAAAAAACACTTATGCGCCTGTCAAAAATTGCCGGAACATCGCCCCCCATAATTGTGTGCAACGAAAGCCACCGCTTCATGGCGGCAGCACAGATTCAGGCGCTTAACATGACTTATTCGGATATCATACTTGAACCTGTCGGCCGAAACACCTGCCCGGCAATTACCGTGGGCGCGCTGGCCGCTGTGAAAAACGACGAAGACCCCGACCTGCTTGTTCTGCCTGCGGACCATCTCATCCGGGAAGATGACCTTTTTGCATCGGCTGTTCAGCAAGGAAGCGAACTTACATCGGATGGCAAAATAATAACTTTCGGGATCGTTCCCGACAGACCTGAAACCGGTTACGGGTATATCCGCAAGGGGCAAAGCGTTCCGGGGCACTCAAACGGAAATGCCTGCGTGGTTCGGGAATTCTCTGAGAAGCCTGACTATGAAAAAGCAAGCTCCTATGTGGACTCAAACGAGTACTTCTGGAACAGCGGCATGTTCATGTTCCGGGCCTCTGTTTTTCTTGAGGAACTGGAGCGGCTTGCGCCCGAAATTCTCAGTGCCTGCCGCCAGTCATATCAAAAGGCCAGGCGTGACCTGGACTTCACTCGCCTTGAAGAGGGCGCCTTTGCCTCATGTCCGAATATTTCCCTGGACTATGCAGTTATGGAAAAAACTCCGCATGCAGTCGTAATTCCCCTGACAGTGGGCTGGAGTGATGTCGGGAGCTGGCTTTCACTTCATGAAGTCTGCGAAAAAGACGAGTGCCGCAACGTTGTCGCAGGAGACGTTTTGCTGGAAGATGTCCGCAACTGCTATATCCATTCGGAAAACAGGCTCATTGCGGCCCTCGGCATTGAAAACCAGATAATCATCGAGACAAAGGACGCGGTGCTGGTTTCATCGATCGAACGTTCCCAGGATGTTAAGCTGATTGTCGGCAGACTCAAAAAGCAAATGAGAGAGGAAGCGTTTTCTCATTCCCGGACGTACCGTCCATGGGGGTCTTACGAGTCCATCGATACCGGTGACCGCTTCAAGGTAAAGCGTATAACCGTAAATCCAGGCGCCTCTCTTTCTCTTCAGATGCATTACCACAGGGCGGAACACTGGATCGTGGTAAAGGGAACCGCGCGCATAACAAAGGGCCAGGAGGAATCCCTGCTAAATGAAGACCAAAGCACATACATTCCCTGGGGCACGCAGCATCGCCTGGAAAACCCCGGCAAAATACCTCTGGAACTAATTGAGGTCCAATCCGGCAGCTACTTGGGAGAAGACGATATCCGTAGGTTTGACGATAAATACGGACGCTGCTGATCGAGTTTTCGTTACAATTTGCAGTTCGATGTAGACCTCAAGATCTGTTTTAGCGTCTTTAATATTCAAAAGAGGAGTAATGCATGAAAACATGGGAATGGTCATCGAAGATTCTCACAATCGGATTTGCGGTGGTCCTCCTGGGAGGTTGCGCCACAACGCCTTACGGCCCTTACTACACCGTTAACACACCACCCCCTGCCGAGTCTAACCAGGCCCCAACGGAAAATGAATCCAATTATCTGACCGTCGGCCCGCAGGATCGTTTCTATATAATGCACGTCGAAAACAGCACCCCTTTCGGAGCGCGTTTTCCCCAGGCTCATCGGGTCCTTTATGAGAAAGGATATGACCAGGTAAGAAGAGAAATGGAGGCTGATTTTTCGCTTGATATTGCCCTCACTATGGAAGCCAGGGACAACCCGGACTTAAGGGCCGAACACCTTTTAGGCGGGGCGATTCTGGGCGCTGCAACAGGCGCGCTCCTCGGTGCGGTAGCCCACGCTCCGGTTACCGGGACGATCGCCGGAGCGGCGGGCGGCGGCTTCCTTGGGCTGGCGTCTCCAGCGAACACTCCCATGGTCAGGATCGATATCCACACACAGAGTTTCCGCGACCAGACTGTGTCGTCTAAAAGCATCGTGCTGGACATGGCGCATGTTCCGCCCTATGAGGTACCGCGTGCAATCGATATGCAAATTTCGAGAATGCTCCAGACGCTTCCGCCGAGATAGGCCCGGACCAGGCGCTTTGAGCTGTTTTACGAAAAGACCCCCTGCCGATTCGAATCCACAGGGGGTCTAACTATGAATTATTCCGATGAGCATTGCGCAATTCGGAACGCCGATTTCCAGCGCCTTTTCGCGCGCAGCCTCAACCATTCTCAGGGCCGGGTCCAGAGTCATCTGCATTAGATTTCTCCTTCGAGACGTTCATCGTTGTCACCGGACCCGCGTTGCACGGGGCCGCCGCCGCAACGCCCAAACTGAGTTCCTGTAGGACGGGCACGGTCTTGTGTGCCCAATCTCCACGCCCCGCGAGGTGTTGCATGGTACTAAAGATTAACTGACAAAGTAGTACTATTGCATGTGAGTAAGAAACTTTTCACACTCTGTTAAACCTCTCTTCATATGTCCTCCCCTAAAAATCCCTCAAAGGAGGGAGCCGATTTCACCCTCTTGGGGGATATACACTTGCAACTTTTTCTGTCTAACTAGCATAATTGTTTATGTTTATCTTGAACCCGCTACACAAATTCATACCCTCACGGCGCTCTCACAGATTCACCGTAACGCGCTGGTGCGGCGGCAGGTGAATCAGTGTCGTAAGTTTGTGTGCTACCCTCCTGACGCCAACGAAGGCTGCAATAAAGGAGGGATGCAAGGGCAATAAGGCAGCAGCCAATGTTTGCCCTCGATTCCTTGGTTTTTACCGCTAGTTAACAGGAGGATTTCAGATGACGAAAGAGGCATTGGGAATGATCGAGACACGCGGGCTGGTTGCCAACATTGAAGCGGCAGATGCCATGGTGAAGGCTGCCAATGTTGTGTTGATCGGGCAGGTAAAAATTGGCGCCGGCTTAGTAACAGCAATGGTGCGTGGTGACGTGGGTGCGGTGAAGGCCGCCACGGACGCAGGATCGGCTGCAGCCCAGAAAGTGGGTGAAGTGGTTTCAGTACACGTAATCGCCAGGCCCCATCAAGATGTGGAGAAGATATTGCCACAAGGCCCTGAGAGTGCATAAGGGATCCGTCCCGGATCACCTGCATAATCGCCTACCCCAGGAGGGAATAGCCGATGCAAGAAGAACTGATTAATAGAGTCATGCAGGAAGTGATGAAACGGGTGGGTCCCGGCTCTTCGGCCCCAGCGAGCGCCCCCCAAGGAAAGACGAACAATCCATCTCCAACAGCCGATCTGGTGCAACTTACAGAGTTTGTCGGCGTGGGCATGGGGGATACTCAAGGCATCGTTATCGCTAACCTGGACCCCATTATCCACAAAATGATCGGATTTGACCCAAAATTTCGTTCCATCGGAGTAATCGGCGGCCGAGTTGGGGCGGGCCCTCAGCTAATGGCAGCCGATGAGGCGATCAAGGCGACCAACACCGAGATCATACTCGTCGAAATGCCCCGGGACACCAAAGGTCAGGCTGGTCACGGAAACCTGATCGTCTTCGGTGCGGAGGATGTCTCCGATGCTCGCCGTGCGGTTGAAGTAACCCTGGAGATGCTGCCCAAGTATTTCGGAGATGTCTACGCCAATGATCAAGGCTACACCGAGAATCAGTACAGTGCCAGGGCCAGTAAGGTCTTGAACTATGCTCTATCGGTCCCCGAAGGCCGGGCTTTTGGACTAATCCTCGGGGCGCCTGCGGTCATAGGCATGCTCATGATTGATACTGCAGTCAAGGCGGCGGACGTCGAAGTCCTGGGTTTTGCTTCGCCGAAAAGAGGAACAAGCCTGACCAATGAGGTATTTATCTGGGTTACCGGTGACTCCGGAGCCGTACGGCAGGCCGTGATCGCAGGTCGCGAAGTTGGCAATAAGCTTCTCTCTGCCTGGGGCGAGCCGCCAAAGTCATTGGGTACACCATACATATAAGGGGAGTAAGCAATGGCTAAAAGACAAAAACGCTTCGAAGTGCTGGCAGAGCGTGCGGTTAACAAGGATGGCTTCATTAAAGAATGGGTCGAAGTGGGTCTGGTCGCGATGGACAGCCCAAATGACCCGAAGCCTGGCATCAGGATTGCGAATGGCAAAGTCGTGGAGCTGGACGGCAAGCCCCGTGACGATTTCGATATGATTGACGCCTTTATCGCGGACCACTGCATTGACAAGTCCGTGGCGCAGGAGGCAATGGCCGTCGACTCGGTAAAATTTGCCCGGATGCTTGTAGACATTAACGTGCCGCGTTCCGCAATCGTGCGTTTGTCGGTCGGAATGACTCCGGCAAAGATATTGGACGTTCTCAAGCAGTTGAACGTTGTAGAGCTCATGATGGCAATGCAGAAACTGCGGCCACGGCGCACTCCCTCCAACCAGGCCCATGTGACCAACCTCAAAGACACGGCTCCCTTGTTGGCGGCAGATGCGGCGGAGGCGGGATATCGTGGGTTCACTGAAATAGAGACCACGGTCGGTGTGGGGCGTTATGCGCCCATGAATGCGCTTTCTCTTCTTGTGGGAGGACAGGCCGGCCGGCCGGGACTCCTCGCACAGTGCGCGGTAGAGGAGGCGCTGGAACTCACCATGGGGATGCGCGGCCTCACACACTACGCTGAAACTGTTTCCGTCTATGGAACCGAACAGGTCTTTGTAGATGGAGACGACACTCCATGGTCAAAGGCCTTCCTGGCATCGGCCTACGCCTCGCGGGGCCTCAAGATGCGCTATACTTCGGGGACCGGTTCCGAGGTACAGATGGGATATGCCGAGGGAAAGTCCATGTTGTACCTGGAGATTCGATGCGTCATGATCGCCAAAGGCGCCGGGGTACAGGGCCTTCAGAACGGGTCCATCAGCTGTATCGGCGTGCCGGGAGCGGTGCCCTCAGGCATTCGGACTGTTCTGGCGGAGAATGTGGCTACGGTGCTCATGGACCTCGAGGTGGCATCGGGCAACGACCAGACCTTCACCCATTCGCCCATTCGCAACACAGCGCGCATGCTGATGCAGTTTCTTCCCGGCACGGACTTGATTTTCTCAGGCTACAGCTCGGTGCCAAACTATGACAACATGTTTGCCGGTTCCACCCACGATTGCGATGACTATGATGACTTCCTGGTGCTGCAGCGCGATTTGCAGGTGGACGGAGGCTTGCGTCCCGTAAGGGAAGAGGATGTCATCGCGGTCCGCAACAAGGGGGTGCGCGCGCTGCAGGCGGTCTTTGAAGAACTGGGGCTTCCTCCCATTACCAATGAGGAAGTGGAGGCGGCCACTTATGCTCACGGCAGCAAGGATATGCCCGACCGCAATGTTCCCGAGGACCTCCGGGCGATAGACGAGATGATGAAGCGTGGAACCACCGGTTTGGACGTTGTGCGCGCCCTGGCAAAACGTGGCTTCAGGGATGTGGCCGAGTCAGTGCTCACTATGCTCAAAGGGAAGGTCTCGGGAGATTATCTCCACACTTCCGCTATCTTTACCGATAATTTCGAGGTCTTGAGCGCGGTCAACAACCCCAATGATTACCAGGGACCAGGCACCGGATACCGTCTCGAAGGCAAGCGATGGGATATTTTGAAGGATATCCCGCAGGCCATCAGTCCTGAAGATATCTAGGTCGGGAGGTTTGGACAAAATGAATATCTCGGAAGAAATGGTTAGAGAGATCATTCTTGAGGTTTTGCAGCAGATGCAGAAGGAGGGGGGACCTCCTGCGCCCCAGGATGATCACGTTCCGCCCCTGTCCTTCAGGGAAATCGGCGCCGCAAAACCCGGGACCGATAGAAACGAGGTGGTCATCGGAGTGCCTCCGGCATTTGGCACGGCAATGACCAAAACCATCATCAATATTCCGCATGGCGAGGTGCTTAGAGAAGTGATGGCGGGCATCGAGGAAGAAGGCCTCAAGGCCCGCCTGATTCGCGTCAATAAGACTGCAGATGTGGGGTTCATTGCCCATGAGGCTGCCAAGCTTAGCGGTTCGGGGATAGGCATAGGCATAATTTCCCGTGGAACGACGGTCATCCATCAGAAGGACCTTATGCCGCTCCAGAACCTTGAGTTGTTTCCTCAGTCACCATTAGTGGAACGGGAAACTTTTCGCGCCATTGGGCGCAATGCAGCCAAATATGCCAAAGGAGAGCACCCATCTCCGGTGCCGGTGCGCAACGATCCCATGGCTCGACCTAAGTACCAGGGTTTGGCGGCATTGCTCCATAACAAAGAGGTGCAGTATGTGAAGGCCGACATGCCAAGCACGGAAGTCTCTGTGCAGCTTTAGGTCGATCAAGGAGGTAAAAACTCATGGCTCAGAATATCACTCCCGAACTCATTGCCGAAGCCGTTAAGCGTGTTATGG
>JBEKQE010000097.1:0-18523 GCA_049520035.1 Syntrophobacteraceae bacterium
AAAGGGAGCGAAAGCATCGCGAGCAGGTTGTCAAAGAGCTTGAAGAAGAGCTTAAAAGCCATTCGGACTCTCAGGCCACTGCCAGATGGGCGATCGATCTTCTGGCATCCGGCAGGTACAAACGCTATCTCACAATCGATAAGCAAGATCGCATCCGACTAAACCGGGAGGCCATCCAACAGGCCTCAAAGCACGACGGTAAATGGGTGCTCCAGACCAATGACGATACCATCACCGTCGAGGATGCAGCTGCGGGTTATAAAGGACTCCTCGTGATCGAGCGTGCCTTCAGAACTCTAAAGAACACAAAGATTCCAATACCTAAGACTATCTTGGACATCAAATAGGCACCCTCGCAAACGTAGGCACACGACAAATTCTACCCCCCTGTGCAAGTCACTAGAATTGCGGCCTTTTTATGGTTGTGTTTGCCTACCCCGCAAAAACCCAGGCCGGAGGTTACTTCGAGGATCGGCTTGAAAAATCTCTATCTTACGGTTTTTCTGGTCATTGCCTGTACATGTAACCAGGAGTGATATTTACCAGCTTTTGGGGCCACAAATACATTTCTTTCAGACAGGACAGCCAATGCGATTGAGCGGTTGGGGAAGGTATCCGATAGTGAATGCCTGCGCCTGTCGCCCGGATTGCGAAGCAGGTGCGCGCAGGTATCTCGGAACCGGATTGCAGATTATCGCCCGCGGTTTTGGGAGAACCTACGGAGACAGTGCGCTCAGCGAAAATGTCATGCTGACGGGGCGGTTGAACCGGCTTCTCGACTTCGACGAAAAAACCGGGGTGCTCCGATGCGAAAGCGGTGTGAGTCTTGCCGAGATAATCGAGTGTTTTCTGCCTCGAGGCTGGTTTCCGGCGGTCACACCAGGCACTAAATTCGTCAGTATCGGGGGCGCGATTGCAAGTGATGTGCATGGCAAAAACCATCATGTGGCAGGGTGCTTCAGCGACTGTGACCTCTCGTTCGATCTTTTGCTGCCGTCGGGAGAAATTGTCACCTGCAGCAGAGAGGAGAACCGGGACCTTTTTTCAGCAACCTGCGGGGGCATGGGGCTTACCGGCATCATTTTGCGCGCAGCCTTCAAGCTCGCACCCCTAAGAAGCGCCTACATCGATAAAACCATTATCCGGACCGCAAATCTGGAAGAGACCGTGCAGCTTTTCGAAGAATGTGCCGGTTCGACCTATTCGGTTGCCTGGATCGATTGCCTGGCCCGAGGAGAAAGGCTCGGCCGCTCGCTTTTGATGCTGGAGGAGCACAGCGCAGAGGGCCGGCTCAAGCCTTCGCCGCAAGCCGCGCTGAACCTATGCTTCAACCTGCCGGGATTCGTTCTCAACCGCTATAGTGTGGCCGCTTTTAATCACCTCTATTATAACCGCATCCGCAACCGTTCGGTCTCACACCGGGTCCATTACGAACCCTTTTTCTATCCGCTCGACAGGATAGGAAACTGGAACAGACTCTACGGCAGCAGCGGTTTTACACAGTACCAGATGGTGATTCCAAAGGCTGCGGGCGCCAGTGCTCTGAGGAAAATCGTCTCCGAAATCGCCGAATCCGGGATGGGCTCTTTTCTTGCCGTCCTTAAGCTTTTCGGACCGCAGAACGGGGACTGTCTTTCCTTCCCAATGGAAGGATATACTCTGGCGCTCGATTTCCGTATCCAGCGCCGGCTTTTTCCTTTACTCGAGCGCCTTGATTCGATCATTACCCATTTCGGGGGAAGACTCTACCTGACCAAGGACGTGCGCATGTCGCCCGAGACCCTGCGCGCGGGCTATCCCCGCCTCGATGAGTTCCTGGCAATACGTGACCGATATGGCCTTAGCGATAGATTCCACTCACTGCAGTCCAAAAGATTGGGGATCTGACCATGTATCTGCTCATTTTAGGCGCCGGATCAGACATTGCGAGAGAAACGGCCAAGCTTTTTGCAAGCCGTGAGGGGGCCAACTGCTACCTGGCGGGCCGCGTCTCGATGCCCTCGGGCTGTTGGCCGCCGACTTGGAAATACGCTACCAGGTCAAGCCTTCCGTAGTTTATTTCGATGCAACGGACTTCGATTCCCATAGAGCTTTTCATGAGGGCCTCTCCCCAAGCCCAGACGGTGTTCTGCTCGCCTTTGGTCTTTTGGGCGACCAGAGAGCGTGCGAAGAGGATTTCCATGAAGCTCGGAGGATCTATGAGACCAACTTCACAGGGGCGGCAAGCATTCTGGAGATAGTCGCCCGGGATTTCGAGCGAAAAGGCCGGGGCTTCCTGATAGCAATCAGCTCCGTTGCCGGGGTGCGCTGGCGAAAAACAAACTACATCTATGGGGCGGCCAAAGCCGCGCTCACGGAATGTCTGAGCGGACTGAGACAACGGTTGCATTCGCGGGGAGTGCGCGTGATGACCGTCCTGCCGGGCTATGTGAGAACGCGGATGACCGAGCGAATGGATCTTCCCGATAAGCTTGTCGCCACACCCGAGGAGGTTGCCAGGGATATCTACTCCGGGTGGAAAAGCGGCCGGAACGTAATCTACACGAAGTGGTTGTGGCGCTATATCATGCTTATCATCAGGCACTTGCCTGAATTTATTTTTAAGCGGATAAGCGTTTAGTTTTTCGTCTGTGCGAGAATACAATAAAGGGCGAGATATTTACTCTCGCCCTTTAACCAAACTTCAGATCGTCTTGTCACTTTTCGCCGCTGTTCCCCGTTTATCCGGGGTCGTTTGCGAGCCTGCCCGTTCCCGGTGTTATCTATTACACGCTGAGGGCGTCCGGCCGAACAGGATATAATGGATATCGGCGTTAGTACCCTTCCCGGATGTGGCCTTATCGAACCCATAGCCGAACGCGCTGAACAGGTTCCCTGGGTTTTGAGTGGTATTCGGCGCCTGCCGGATGGTCGAATAGTCTCCGTAACGGTTCGTGCCGACATTGCTATTGGTCGTCCGGTACACCAAAAAATCCCCCCAGAAGCCTACTTCGTGGTTTTCATAATTCCCATTTCCGCCGGTCTCTACAGAAAGGCCGATTTCCCCGTTGCAGCCAAGGGTAGCCAGCGCCGGATAGGCAAACGCAAGACCGCTGTTCCAGATCTGCACCTGCTGGAGTACACTGAAGTTGTTGCTTCGGTCGAGTTCCACCATCTCGATGTGGGCCTGCGGGAAATTGGCGTCCGTCCCGGCGCTCCACGCGAACCAGATGGCGTTTCCGGACCGGGTCGCGCCAATAATACCATTTCGTGGAAAGACCTCCGTAGTGAAGTTATAGGCCAGCCAATCCTGTCCATCCGGTGTGGTCGATGTCGGAGCGTTATTCGCCCAGCTTGAAATTCCAACGTCGCGCCAGAAGTAGGTGTTGGATGCTTCGGCCCAGGAGAAAACCCGCAATTGGTTGTTGCCGTCGTGGCCGGCCCAGAAAACTTCGTCCTTGGTGTCCTGCGTGGGGTGGAGGCCCCAAGTTATGCTGCTGGGGCCATTCTTAGGATCCGTAAAGCCGATCGTGATGGTGCCGCCTGCCTTAAGTCCGGCCAACGATGTCCGTGCGACCTGGTAACCCTGAGTACAGCCTTTCGGGCACGGTATCCCCGCATCCCAGGTAATGTAAAGATCGTTGTTTCCCACCGACATATCGGGGTAATCGAAGCCGGTGCTGGCTGGTTGGCCGAAAAGCTGCGGCGTAAGAAGCCAATAAGTCCAGGCGGTGCCTTTGCTGCTGATGATGCTCGCCGGGCTGGCCACCGCGAGGCGATACCCATTGCCCTGGAGCAACCAGACGAAGAGATCTTGACTTGGCAAATATTGGACAATCTGGTCGCAGCAGTATCCGACCGCGTCGTTGGGAAAAATCTTGGTCGGATCCAACTGCGTGAAGTGAACCCCGTCCGTCGAATAAGCAGCAGTCCAGTTCGCCGTAACGAAGACAACTCCACCGGCGGTTACCGCGCCGCTCGGCTCAGCGGGGCCGGAGTTGGTGGCGGTGCCGTTGGTGGTTCCGGAGGTGAGATTCAAGCTGTTGTTGGCATCGAAAACAACCGCAGGATCGCCTCCGGAAACAATCGGAGTCGCCTCACCCAAGGGGTTCGAATCACCGAGCATGGATTCCACTGATGGCGAGATAAGCGGTACAAAGGGCGCAGTCGGAACCGGTGGGGCCGCCGTGTTGACATCCTTCTCCATATCAACTGCCGCCCGATGAGCGAACTTCCCACCCGTAACCGTATGCGGGAGTATATTTTTCGTTGTGTTTATGTTTGCAGATCCGGGCGAAGCCGGTGCGAGAAGTACATTGGCTGTGAGCGTGAACTTATCGGTGGCTCTACCGATTTTATAGGTCCCCCCCCACTGTGAGAGTATAAGTGTGGCCAGGGGTGAATAATGCGCCGGGGACGCTGGCGAAGTCTGCATCGAAGACCGTTGAGTCTCCCGCCGGAAGCATGTCTATGTCAAACCTGTACGGCAGGGATGGCGGTGTTAGCGTCCCGAAATTGAGCTTGATTTCAGTCAGCACCAGGTCCTCAACCGCTGCCGTTCCGGTATTGATGATCGGAACGGCGGTGAAGAGCATCGAGTCCTGCAACTGCAAGGTTGCCCCCAGCGTGCCAAGCGCCAAGGCACCGATGGCTTTCAAGGGCGACCATATAATCCCGGCAAGCGCAAAGACCAGGCTTGCAAAAATAATTCTCTTCTTCATTTCCTCTTCCTTTCTCAACCAATGGTTAAGGTTGTTGTCGAACATACCGCAAGCACCGCATCAATCGTTTGAGGGCAGGAATTGAACGGGCCGGCGCTCAAACCACCTGTAAGAGAAGCGTGCTAAACGCTGGCCAGGGCGATTGTTCACAACTGCAAAGCCATGCCCTCCTTACCGGACGACATGTGAACGCGTGAAGAGATCGGGGACGAAATGACGTCGTCCGTACTGTTTAACAAGGTGAGACTCTGATTAAATGTTGTCAAGGGGATATGTATTTTCCCGTGATCGCGGTTAGGATTTCGGGGACAACCTATGGTTTCAGAGATGGAAGGACTGGAATAGTGGGATACAATTGCGTTTCCAATGGAAATTCCTGCTCCGGGATGCTGAGCGGCCGGATCTCGCCTGGGGCTGTTCTGCTAGCTGCCTGTACAACTATTTCCGGTTTGACTTCGAGGCTTCCGTCGGATGCTTATTCCCTGGGCATTTTCAGGATATGCTCGTAATGCCCTCGCTCGATCTTGGACATAAACCAGACTATGTTAAAGCTGGCCAAAACCCCGATCGGGCGTTTAGGGCCGGCGTGCGGGTCGACGATAATAAGATGTTCGAATCTTGTTCGTTTCATGATTTCGATCGCGTTTTCAATCGGCATTTGAGGATCGACCTCGAACTTGTAAGGCCTCATCGCTTGTTCGGCTCTTATTTGTTCCAGGTTTTCTCCATAGAACCGAATTACGGCCAGCCTCGATATAAGGCCCCAAACCTCACCGGTCTCATCCTGCACCACTACGGTGCGAAACCGATTCCCTTTCATCATCGTCAAGACATCTTTGAGGTTGTCATCCAGATTGCAGGTGATAACCTCGCGGTCCATCAGATCACATACTCGCATGTTCATTTGAACCTTCCTTCCGTAACATGGCCGAAAGGATGTCTTCCACGTGGAGAATCCCCAAGACGGCTTTGATTCCGGGCCTGTCTGAAGTAACGATAATGTGCTCGATTTTGCGCCGGTTCATTAATAGGATCGCTTCACTTAACGGAGTGTTCGGACTGATGGTATAAGTGTGGGGGAGAAGGATTTCTTTGGCCGGCGTATGGTCGAGGTCCTTACCGAACGCCTTCAGAATGCTTCGCGCGGAAATGATTCCCAGGACCTCATGCTCCTTGTTCGTAACCACGCAATAGCGTGTTGAATTAACCGCGAGGATTTGAGCCACCTTCTTGATGCTGGTCTCCTCGCCACAGGAGACGGCCCCCTTCCTCATTAAGTTCATAACTCTATCCTGCATTGTGTGCCCTCACCTGATCAAATGCGTCCCTTTTCGGTATCCGGACAGGGGTTGTAGCGCTTTTTCGGGGAAAGACCTGACTAACGGCCATCAGTTCATTTCTTTAAGCGCCATTATCGCACTGAAGCTCCCCAGAATCAATGCCTGCTAAAGTTTTCTAAAGCAATCGACGACACGAAAAAATGGGGCATGCCAAGACGACAGGTTCAATCAAAGATCAAGGAGCTGGTCCAATATTGGCATGGTTCTACCACTCCCACACCTTGCGAAATACGACCTGGAAAAACTCAACCTCCCGGGGCTATACTCTGACTTCTAAGGCCGCGCTCAACGAGGCGGCCTGGATTTGCCCCATAGAATTAACCTCCATGAGAAATGCTCCGCCGGAGACAAGTTTATCGCTGCAAAGGGAACAAATGGCAGAAAGGAAAGTAACCTCGCCCGGGGCTGTTCTGCTAACCGTCTGTGTGGCTCAGTTCATGGTGCCTTTGATGCTTACCGCGGTGGGAGTGGCGCTGCCTTCGATCGGCAGGGAGTTTAACGCATCCGCCCAGCAACTCGGTCTTGTGGAACAGCTCTATATTTTGTCGCCCGCCATATCCATGCTGACTTTTGGGCGTCTGGGCGATCTTGTGGGCAGAGTCAAAATATTCATTACCGGCCTTGTCCTGTTCACGGTATTGACTGCTTCTCTGGGATTCGTGGAAAGTATCGACATGCTTCTAATCCAGCGATTCTTCCAGGGAATGGGCGCCTCCATGCTTCTATCCGGCAGTATGGCCCTGGTTGCCTCAGCGTTCCCCGTGGAAATTCGCGGCAGGAAGGTTGGCATAGTTTCGGCTTTCACCTACTCGGGCCTTTCCTCGGGTCCCGTTCTTGGTGGATTTATAACCAGCCATTTGGGTTGGAGATACGTTTTCTGGCTTGTCGTGCCCTTTGGCGTAGCCGCATGTCTCCTGTGCGTCCTGCGCCTGAGGGATGATGTGAGGTTCGCCCGGCGGGAGACAATAGACTGGTACGCTGGTTTTCTCCCTTTTAATGGGAGGCCAGCCTGTAACAAAAGCCACTGTCCCTTTGTTCGTCTCCAGCATGCAGACGGGACTGATCGCTTTTGCTGCGTTTTCGTGCTCGGGTTTGATAGTATCCATGGCAAGAAAGCAAGGCCACCCGCCGCCAGCCCACCGCGTCTGAAACACGCGGTCCAACGTGGGCTGGCGCGGGTTATGTGCCGGCGAGCGGCTCTGTGGTCTGAGGCGCGAGCGGCGCTTCAGTGTGTTGAAGTGTGACTACGTATAGAAAAGGTTCGCTTTTCAGTAATGTATTGTTTAAGTCTGGCTTAGAAGGGAAAAAGAGCCGCCCGCCTCGCGGGCGGGCCGTCGAAATAAGGAAAACCCTACCACTAATTTACTGTATCGGCCGGATTCCATTTCCCTTGCAGTTAGGCTTTACTCGGCATCGATTTTGTCTGGAAGAGGAGGTGTTTATGACCTACTGTAAGACTTCGGGCATGATGAGGAGGGATATTTCATGACAAAAAGCACATGCACAATTCTTAGTCTTTTATTTGTTTTGGTCCTGGCATTAGTGGCTATTGTTCCTGATGCAGCGCTGGCCACGGTCCGCCTGGCGACGCCGGTCCTGGTGTCGCCAACCAACAACACCGATTTCCAAAATTACCCCAGGGACACGACACTGGTATGGCAGCCGGTAAAGAACGCCACCGGCTAACTGGTGGCATGGCAGTACTATCAGGGATCGGTGTTTGGCTGGTCTAGCTCGGCTTCCGTTACTGTAACCGGTAACCTGGCTGCATCATATACATTCGCTTTCGTCGGTGATCAGCAAGGCAGGTGGCAAGTGACAGCTTTGGACAGCACTAAAACATACCAGAGCTCAGCACCCAGCGCCTGGCGGACATTCTCCTACATTACCGGTTTAACTCTGCCAACACCCAAACTGGTTTCGCCCCCTGCGGATGCCCAATTCTACCACTACCCCCGGATAACGACACTGGCATGGGATCAGGTGCTCGGCGCGACCGGCTACGTGGTGGAATGGCAGTTCTCCAGTGGAGATGTCTGGTCTAGCTCGGCTACCGTTACTGTGAGCGGTCTGGTGAATACATCCTATACATTCGAGTTCATTGGCGAGCAGCCTGGCAGGTGGCGCGTGACCGCAACCGGCCCTTCCTCAGGCGACGAGCTGGTCAATGATTCAGCTCCCAGCGCATGGCGTGAGTTCGTGTATCACGATTAAGAAGCGATTCCGGGAGACCCGCTCAACGAATCGCCTTGACCTTGCCGGGCGAAAGCGCTGAAAGTTGCGCCCTGGATCGCCCAGTTAATGATGTGCAAGTGATGAAACCATGGATCGGAATTTTGCATGGATGTATATTGTTTCAAATGCGTCGATGGGGAATGGGAAACACACCCTTCGATAGGCGCTTCGATAGACCTGTCGGAAGTTTTGTAGAGTCAGTGGAGCTTTTTGGGGTCGAATCGGACCCGAAATGAGGCTTGGAATCCGTTGGGAGTCAATTTGACTCCCAGGTTATGCTCCGCTTCCGCCCCTTCGGCCCCAGAAAAGCGATACAATAAAAGCTGTCAGGAATAGAAAAAACAGCACCTGCGCTAACCATGTCGCTGTTCCGGCGATTCCGGAAAACCCGAAAATTCCGGCTATGATTCCCAGGATCAAAAAAGCAATAGACCAAACCCAACTCACCATTTTCTGTCAGCTCTTTCACCTGCAAAGTCGGACAAAAAATAATTTCTGGAAGAGTTACTTTGATGCATTCCCGGTGAATCAGACCTTGACTGCCTCGTAGGTCCTCAGAGGTGGTATGTTGGCTAGTTCGTATTTGGAGTGCACAATTGGAAAGTACTGCTGCAGGTGGACCTTGAGGTGATTGTTAGTCTGAAAACAGGTCTGGTAAACGAGGAATTTTCCGCCTTTTTTCAGCGCTCGATGAGTGTTGTAGAGAATCCTGTGCTTCAATTCCTGGTCGAGGAAGGAAAAAGGTATGCCCGAGATTATGTAATCGGCTTCCGATTCTTTGCACGTTCTCAGCGTATCGAGCACGTTTTCACAACTGTCATGCACCAGAACCACCCTGGGGTCGCTGATGTTTCGTTTGAGAAGGGAATTAAAATTCCGGTTTCTCTCGATAAGAATCAGCCGGGAGTCTTCTCCCATTTGCCGCAGCAGGTATTTTGAAAAAACTCCTGTTCCGGGACCATATTCCACAATCAGGCTGTTTTGGCTAAAATCTATTTTGTTGCAGACCTTCTTTACACCGACCGAGGAAGTGGGCGTAATCGAAGCGACATTTCTGTCCTTGATAAAATTCATTATGTAAATGAGCGTATCCATTTGGCAACTCCTAAACGTCTATTTTAACTTGGCAAAGCACTGAAAAGGGAAACACCGGCAGGCTAAAAAGAGGAAGTTTTTTCATTTTTCTCCTTTAAGTCCGCGACTTTAATCCCCTCCTCCCAAATGAGCAAAAACCGTTTATGCCTGTTTCTCACCGGATCATGTCCTTTTCCCCGGTATTTAGTCCTATATTCAATAATTCGAATATTATCTTCGGAATATGGACTTCGGTGGCCCTTATAGCAGCAATCCAATGATAATGAAACCAAATTAACACCTCAACCTGCATTTTGATTCGAGGCGGCGATGCGCCGCGCTCGACCCCGATCTTCAAGAATGCTATAACGGGTCGAAAGAATCGATCCGGCCATTACACTGACAGATGGATCATCATAAAGTAACCATGCGGTGGGCAAAAAGCGCTACCCCCCCGCAGATTGCGAAAGCCCTGTGCAGAGGCCGATATGGGACAGGACCGCCTCATCCAGTCGCGCTGGAAGATAGTGAACCAGCGCTCACCGGCAACGGTTGCGGATGTTATAGACATCATTCTGCAAAACCGCAACCTCGATCCTCACGCTATTACCGGAGAACTCAAGGACCTCTCCGTGCACCTCTGCATGCGCGGCATGAGCGAAGGCGCCCTTTTGCTGACAAAGCACATGGTAAATCGGAACAAAATAGTGGTGGTTGCCGATTACGATTGCGACGGAATTACATCTGCCGCGCAGATCGCTCTTTTTTTCCAGGAGAGCGGTTATGAGAATTTCAGGGTTGTAATTCCGTCTCGATCCGAAGGCTACGGCATACCCGAACGCGCTATATCCGAAAACCAGGATGCAAAAGTTTTTGTCGCGCTCGATTGCGGCACGCTCGATCTCAAAGCCGTCCGGCTGGCGTGTTCCATAGGCGCCGACTGCATAGTGATCGATCATCATGAAATACCGGCAGGCGTGCCTGGGTCGGATGCGGCGCTGGCCCCGGCTTCGGTGCTCATAAATCCCAAGCACCCCGAGTGCTGCTCGTCCTTCAAGGAGTTTTGCGCGTCGGGACTGACCTTCCTTTTTCTGGCCACCCTGAGGCGCACCCTGCGGAGCGCAAAGACCGGCCTGCGCCTTCCCGCGCTCGGTGGAAAATACCTTGCCCTCGCAGCTACCGGAACCGTCGCCGACCTCGTCCCACTGGTCTCGGCAAACCGGATTCTCGCCCGAAGCGGCCTGCGCAATATCAACGCAAACGGCAGCGCCCCGCTTTCATACCTGGCGGCTGCCGCCGGCCTGTCCGGGAAGACCTTGACAGCGGGCCACATCGGCTTCTATTTGGGCCCGCGTATAAATGCCGCAGGGCGCATCTCCGAGGGGCAAATCGCATACGATCTGCTGACCTCGGACCAGCCTTCACGGTTGGTCCGGCTGGCGCGGGAGCTGGACAACCTCAATGCGCAAAGGCAGGCGCAAGAGGAAAAAATAGTCAGGGACATCCGCACCGGTCTGGCACAATGTCCTCCCACCGGCAGGACGCTCGTTATGGGAAGTGCTCAGTGGCAGCCGGGGGTTGTGGGCATTGCCGCTTCCAGGGTCCAGCAGGACCTTTATTATGCTCCTGTAGTGATATTCTCGATAGACGAGGGCAAGGCGATAGCGAGGGGTTCGGCCAGGAGCATTCCGGGTTTCGACGTATACCACGCGCTTTCGATGTGTGCCGAGCTGCTTATTAAGTGGGGAGGGCACAAAGCGGCGGCCGGCCTGACAATCGCTGCAGACCGGGTCGATGAATTCGCGGACCGCTTCGAGGAGATTGCCCGGCAGTATCGGGCGGAAATTTTCGCCCCATATGGAAAAGTTGATCTGGAGTTGCCTTTGGCCCTTGTCGGACCCGAACTGGTCCAGGCCCTGGAGGAACTCGAGCCCCACGGGATGGGTAATCCGGCCCCGGTTTTTGCCCTGCGCGACGCCCGGTTCAACTCTGCAAGAATTTTCGGAAAAGAACAAAACCACCTGAAAATCGAGCTTGAAAACGGGCTGGAAGGAATCTGGTGGCGTGGGGCGCAACGCTTCCCCGCAGTTTCGGAGTACACGAAAACCAGCCCCCGACCTGGTCCGGGGCTGGGTCCGGATATGGTTTTCCACGTAGGCTGGAATGGCTTCTATAAAAAGACCATGATCGAGATCATGGACCTCGGAAAGCTCTTTTGTAATAATTTAAAGCTCGAGAGCTGAAACTTTTTCAGGCAGAGTTGTTTTCCCGAAGCTTCAAAACCTGCAACCGTCTTTCACTCATTTTTTTGTGAATTTTCTCCTGGAGCCTGACAGCGCTCTCTCCATTAGCCTTTCTTATTATCCCGGCTGACCTGAGTATGCTTGTCGGGTCTCCCATGTCTGCGATCTGCTGGGCGAAACGGCTTGCGGTCTTGAAATCCTCGATCACCCGGTAATCCTCGGAAGGAATGAAGGATTCAAGCAGCACGTAGGCAATTTCAAGCCGGCGCCGCAAATCGCCCTCCATGTCGTCCGCAAGTTCACGAAAAATAGCCTCCCCGATTTGCTCCTTTGGACAAGGAAGTTCGGAATCGACCCCTATGGGTCCCCCCATATCTTCGAGCACCTGCAAATAGGCGCAGATAATACGATATCTTTGCTCCTGGGTTGA
Source organism: Syntrophobacteraceae bacterium (assembly GCA_049520035.1). Lineage (GTDB taxonomy): Bacteria > Desulfobacterota > Syntrophobacteria > Syntrophobacterales > Syntrophobacteraceae > SbD1. Next base: position 12,023 of record JBEKQE010000097.1, read on the forward strand.
ATCCAGGCAGGCCCCGTATTCTTCCCCGTCCTCCTTGAGAAAGGCTTCCGGGCATTTGAAGGAGCCTGTGGCGTAGAGATTACGGCTGGAGATTTCCATCGCAAAACTCCTGGCTGGAGAAAAACCGCGACAGATGAGTGTAAAAGAGAAGGGATTTGGTTTGATGCGCGTAGCCGGTCGTGATCGAATGAACCAAGTATACTCAAGGTCTGTGAAAATTAAATAGGTTCAGGACCCTATTCACATTTAGAAATCACAGTATTTATAGAACCGAAATAATACATGATCCGGCAGACCCGGAATTACCCGGCAGTGCTGAAGAAATACAGGAAATAAGAAAAGGAGAGTCAGGAAAGGAGGAGGATGAAACCTGACTCTCCTACGGAGGAAAGAGCTGTAGTCTTTCCAGGAATTATTATAACGCGCCGGTCAATAGTGTGGTTGTAATTGTGCGGAAAGCCTCGTTTTAAGGCTTTTTTGTCCCTTTGACCCGCTCGACAATTCCTGTGGTGCTCAGGTTTTCAATCAGGGGCGTCAGAACGACCCGGCCTCCCCATCCTTCCACAAGCTCATGGCCCACTACAGCCTCACGGGTGTAATCGGCCCCTTTCACGAGGACGTCCGGTCTCAAAGCTTTTATCAGGGACAAAGGAGTATCTTCTTCGAAGATGACCACCATATCCACGCAACCAAGCGCAGCGAGCAGAGCGGCCCTGTCTTGCTGAGGCAATATGGGGCGATGCATGCCTTTGATGCGCCTTACCGAACTGTCCGAGTTCAGGCCCACGACGAGCCGCTGTCCTTCGGCGGCGGCGGCATGGAGCAGCCGTATATGACCTGCGTGAAGAATGTCGAAGCATCCATTGGTAAAAACAATGCTGTTTCCATCGACCCTCCATGCATCGGCCGTTAATCTGGCTGAAGCCTGATCGCAGATTTTCCTCTGCGTCCCGTTGTGTCCCTGCCTCAGGGCGATGAGAAGCTCTTCGGCCCGGATGGGATTTGTCCCCACCTTCCCCACGACGATCCCTGCGGCGATATTGGCCAATTCTGCGCATTGAGCCCAGCCCATCCCGGTTGCTATTCCGGCGGCCACAGTGGCGATTACGGTGTCGCCTGCCCCGGAAACATCGAATACGTCACGCGCCTGGGTTGGAATGAGAAGGGGTGGCTCGTTTGGGGCAAAGAGCGCCATGCCTTTAGGGCCGCGAGTAACCAGAAGCCGGTCGATTTGTAGACCCTTGATCAGCTCCCGGCCGGCGTCAACAAAAGTTTCTTCGGAAACAAGCTGTTTGCCGGCAATCAGTTCAAGCTCCGCCGTGTTAGGGGTGATGCAGGTTGCCCCGTTGTATCTGGTCCAGTCTCTGCCTTTGGGGTCTACCAGGGTTGGCAGCAGCCTCTCCCGAGCACTTCTGATGATGGTTGAGCAGGAAGTGTCGTCCAGGGTCCCCTTGCCATAGTCCGACAGGACAACCACACCCGCCTCCGCAATGAGTTCCAGGGCGCGGTCCAGAAGGATTTTTGCCTCTGTCGGACAGATCGTCCCGGTTTCTTCCTCGTCCAGCCTCAAGAGTTGCTGTCCCTGTGACATAACCCGCGTCTTGACAGTAGTGGGGCGTGGCGGGGCAAGAGTAAAGAGATGATCTTCAATCCTGTTTTCCGTCAGGAGCCGCGAAAGGGCTTCCCCGCAGTCATCAGCTCCTTTAGTTCCCAGAAGGCGCACCCGGCAGCCCAGCGCGGCCAGGTTGGCCGCTACGTTGGCGGCCCCGCCGAGACGGTAGGTCCGGCTTTCGACTTTCACCACCGGAACGGGGGCCTCAGGAGATATTCTGCTGACCCGTCCCCACAGGTACCGGTCGAGCATTACATCGCCTATTACGAGTGCGTTGACTTTTTTGAAATCGGAAAGATCGAAAGGTTCCATTGACGCTCCGCCGCAGCATTTGGGACTTGACAATACTCAGATGGTTGAACAGGGCGGCCGCCCGCCGCTTTTGGGCAAACCCGCCTTGTCAACCCTATTAGGAATATCATAATGAAGCCACGGCGTAAACCGAGCTAATGTCCATAAAATGAAGGCTTGGCTACAACGCCGCAAAGAAAAACGCGGGATATTTCCAGTCTCGGTGTCCGGCCACGTGACGTTTAGGTGACGAATACTTAAACTGCTTGTGAGAGGAAGGCACTACTGGTAAGGTTTTCTATCGGTTTACTTTCCAGTTATACATTCTTCTAGACACGGTCGTGGAGCGATTATGAGCGAACTTCAAGCAACCTCCTGCGGGATTCGCTTGCAGGGAGGCGGTGCTTCCCCCCAGGAACTGGCGGAGTGCATCGCCGTTAGGGTGAGAGAAAAAAAGGAAAGCTACAGGCTCTACAACTTCGAGCGTTCGCAGGAAGAGGCGTTTGCAACCTTTTTCGATCTGGCCCAGGAATTCACCACGATCGAGAGCCTTTACCAGATTTGCGCAGCCGTCCTCAAAGAGTTCTTCAACCTCGACAGCAAAATCTATATCATCGAACCAAAGCGCTCGCAACTGGAGCTGGTCTGCACTAGCAGTCGGGGCCTCATCCCGCCCGGTGAGCGGGGGAATCATCGGGCGGTACCGGTCGAAAACCCTGTGGAGGCCGAAGAGTCCTGGTTTTTTCCCATCCGGGGCAACCGGGCGTTCGAAGATATGCTGCCTTTTTTCGGCCGGAGCTCTATTCTCGGTCTCTTTGAGGTGCTTCCGAAAAACAGAGTTGACGAGCGCAAACAGTTTTTCCTGGAAAAATTCACAAACCGGATCGGATACAACCTCCACCAGAAGCTCCTGGTCCAGCAGAACATCAATCACATTAAATTCATAAATGAGCTTGTATCCGATATCGAACACAACGTCATCACACCGAATCTGTACTACAAGCTGTTCCTGATCCGGCTCAGGAAAATGATCGAAAACTACAAGGGTATCGAAAATTTGACCAGAAAAATGGTGGAACACTCCTCAGTCTGCGAAGCCGTGGCGCAGACTCTGCAAAATGCAGGCGAAACCCTCCATGAAACCAACCGCGGACTCCAGGCCGAGTATTCCGCCCTTCGCAAACATTACGAGCTCACCAGTCTGTTTCTGGAGACCCTTTTCCGCAAGGACCACTTTCAGCAAGGGACTTACGTCCTCAGGAAGCAGTCGTGTAATTTCCGCACGGAGATAATTAAGCCTCTTATCGGCCGCTACACCGGCCAGTTCGAAAGAAAAGGGATAACGGTTGACGACCGGATCGAAAACGTACCTGACGAACAGGTGACGCTCTTTGTCGATAAGGGACTGATATCCCAGGTGTTCGATAACTTTTTCTCGAATGCGCTCAAGTACACCGGAGAAGCAAAAGACGAGTCAGGGCAAGCCATAAGGCTTTTCTCTTTAAACCGGCAGATCATACAGGGCGCTTTCGGAAAAGATAAACCAGGCGTGCGGTTTAATTTCTTCACGTCGGGCAAGCCTCTGACCCGCGAAGAATGCAGTCAAGTCTTTGAGGAAGGTTTCCGCGCGGTGGGCAGCAGTGCTGAAAGTGGGAGAGGGCATGGTCTTCATTTTGTAAAAAACGTCGTCGAGATTCACGGCGGAATGGTGGGCTGCGAGCCGCAGGCAAACGGGAATTTGCTCTATCTTATCCTGCCGTTCAAGAAATAGGGACACAGCAAGGAGCAAGGAGCAGGGAGCAAGGAGCAAGGAGCAAGGAGCAAGGAGCAAGGAGCAAGGAGCAAAAACTTCCCGCTTCTCATCGCACCCGCTTCCTCGTATGATAGACTTATAAACAACCCTGTGCGGTAATAATCTGGTCATTCCGCTTACCGGCTTTAGCCGGAAGCTGGTCATTCAATTTACCGCCTTTTGGCGGAAGTCATCCGCTTTGGGCGTTCGCGGGATGCCTTCCTGCCTCTATTGACCTTTTCCCTCGGCCGGGTTACCTCTTAGCCCCGGACGCAGACTATTTGCCCTGGGTCGTCCGGAGTGGCGGGTGAGTGAGCCGGGTGGCTCTAATCCTTACAGAGCGCAATTTGGAGTAGCTTAATTGCGTTCCGGTTGTTATAATTGATTAGCTCGCGGTTTTTGGGATCAAAATTTGATTTACAATGTGCGAGGATTAACCCGATATTGTATTTAAGAAATTGTATCATGAAGAAAGTGCGGGGCGAGGAGGAATCTTGATGGCTAGTAGAAAACGTGACGACCGAGGTGGCGAGCTCAGATGTTCTTTTTGCGGAAAAAGTCAGGATGAAGTCAAAAAACTGATTGCCGGTCCTACGGTTTATATCTGCGATGAATGCGTGGAACTGTGCAATGATATCATTGCAGAGGAATACGAAAGAGAAGGTGCGGCACGGGCCACGCAGATTCCAAAGCCCGCTGGAATCAAGAATGTTCTGGACCAGTACGTAATCGGCCAGGACAGGGCGAAAAAAGTCCTCTCGGTGGCCGTTCACAACCATTACAAACGCATCGAGCTGAAAGTCGACAAAAACGACGTTGAGCTACAGAAGAGCAACATCCTGATGATCGGGCCGACCGGTTCGGGCAAGACCCTTCTTGCGCAGACCCTTGCCCGCATTCTAAACGTGCCCTTCACGATAGCCGATGCAACTACGCTCACCGAGGCGGGCTATGTTGGCGAAGACGTGGAAAATATACTGGTAAGCCTGATCCAGGCAGCCGACTACGATATCGAGAAGGCGTCCAGGGGAATAGTCTACATCGATGAAATAGACAAGATTGCAAAAAAATCCGACAGTCCCTCGATCACGCGTGACGTCTCGGGGGAGGGCGTACAGCAGGCGCTTTTGAAAATCCTGGAAGGCACCGTGGCAAATGTGCCCCCCAAGGGCGGTCGGAAACATCCGCAGCAAGAGTTCATAAAGATCGACACCACGAACATTCTTTTTATCTGCGGCGGGGCTTTCAACTACCTGGAAAATATCATTCGCGCGCGAATCGGGGTGAAGGGCATGGGATTTGGCGCTGAAATCCGGGGCAAGGATGAAAAGAGCGTCGGTGAGGTGCTGAAGCATGTGCAGCCCGAAGACCTGCTCAGGTTCGGGATGATTCCGGAGTTTGTCGGCCGCCTGCCGGTTATAGCGACCCTGAGCGAGCTCACGGAAGACGAGCTGGTGAGTATTCTCACCGAGCCCAAGAACGCCCTGGTCAAGCAGTACAAGAAGCTGTTCGAGCTGGAAAACGTGCGGTTGCGCTTCAACGACGGGGTCTTGAGGTCGATCTCCAAGGAGGCCATAAGGCGCAAGTCCGGGGCCCGTGGTCTTAGGTCCATCATGGAAAACATCATGCTGGACATCATGTACGATCTGCCGTCCCACCCCGAGATCCAGGAGTGCATCATAAACGAGGACGTGCTCACCAAGAGCGCACAGCCTTTGCTCGTCTACCGGGGCCAGGACCAGGAATCAGCCTGATCCCGTTAAACAATCCGAACACAGCAGGAAGTGACTGGCAAAATGTTCAAACTAACGCGCACCAAAGACGGTCTGCAAAACAATATTTTCACCATGCCTCTTCTGCCGCTCAGGGACATCGTAGTATTTCCCTCGATGGTGGTCCCCCTTTTCGTGGGGCGTGACAAGTCGGTAAACGCCCTCGAGAAGGCCATGGGGTCCGACAAGAGAGTTTTTCTCGCAGCACAGACAAAGGCCAAAACCGACACGCCCGGCGAAGGCGACATCTACCGCATGGGCACGGTGGCAAACATTCTGCAAATACTTCGCCTGCCTGACGGGACTGTCAAGGTACTGGTGGAAGGCGATTACCGCGCCAAGATAATCAGCTTTGTTCCTCATCCCGATCATTTCGTGGCGCAACTCGAAGCGATCGAGGAAACGGAGGAAAAATCCGTCGAAATCGAAGCTCTCATGCGAGGGGTGAGGTCCTCCTTTGAGATTTATGCAAAGCACAACAAGAAGGTCACCCAGGAGATCCTGGATACGGTTGCGGCGATCGACAATACTTCCCGGCTTGCCGATACCGTTGCTTCCTACATGCCTTTCAAGCTGGAGACCAAGCAGAAATTGCTCGAGACCCTGAGCGTTTTGCAACGGATGGAGAGGCTCTTCGGGCACATCAGGTCGGAAATCGAGATCATCGAGACAGAGGAGCGCATCAAGGGGCGGGTCAAAAAGCAGATGGAAAAGACCCAGCGCGAGTACTACCTCAACGAGCAGATGCGCGCCATACAAAAGGAGATGGGTGAAAAGGACGATCTGAAGTCCGAACTCGAAGACCTTGAAAAACGTATCAAGAGAAAGAGACTTTCCCAGGAAGCGGCCGCCAAGGTCCGCGCCGAGCTCAAGAAACTTAAGATGATGTCCCCGATGAGCGCCGAGGCGACGGTTGTGCGCAACTACATCGACTGGATACTTTCGCTTCCCTGGTATGAAAAGACCAAGGACAAGATCGATATAGACGAAGCCGCCCGGATACTGGACGAAGACCATTACGGCCTGGAGAAACC
>JBEKQE010000098.1:0-18328 GCA_049520035.1 Syntrophobacteraceae bacterium
CCAAGATCCACAAAGAGCATTCCTCGGGGGAAGGACAGAGGACAAATCATTACAGGCAAGTGTGCAAAAAAGTCAAGGGATTAGCTGCAGATCCTCAGTTGAGGCGCCATCCACTCAGATCGGAAGACCCGATAAGTGAGGGTGATCCGTCACTTTCCGTTCAGTGACCAGTCGTAATCGAGGTATTCGATCTTGATTCGGTCCGCACGTTCTTCCAGTTGCTTTTTAAGATTTGGTTCGGCGAACTTCATGAAAAAGCCGAGGACCCCTTCCTGGAAATCTCCTTCATACCAGTAGAAAATCTTGCTCACATAAAGGGTGTCTGCCTCCAGATCATTACTTAGCGGGTCGTTTATGAAGGCGCGAGCGGACGAATCCAGTTGGCGGTCCAGCACATCCCCCCTGTATGGTTCCGAGAGGAGTGGCGGACAACTCCTGGAGGCGCAGTTGAGGGCAAAATGGGTCCGCGGGTCCTTAAACCTTGCGCGTATGATTTGATGTTCGATGTCGTCAAGGCTCATGAGCTCTCCATCGATTCTACCAAGCCGCTTCCTCCAGGGGCTGCTCCACAAAGATCCCATCTCTTTGATGGACTTGATTCCCGGATACCCCATGAGCACCACCTTTATGGCTTTAGCGTTATAAGCATTGATGTAGAAAGCCAATTGTTCGTTTTTCGGCAAATCCTGGGTATCAATATCTTCAAGCTGATCCAGATAAAGGTTTACCGCGTCTTCCTCGCGTCTTAGACCGGCATAGTCGACTACCCCGTTTTTCACGTATTTTCCAAGCAGTGCTCCATAAATGCTATGGTCAACCGTTCCAGCACTCCATGCAGCCGAAGAAGTTCCGGCGAGCAGAAAGCAAAAGAAAAGGGCAAGTTGAATGCGAATATTCCTGACTTCCATCTTATTTTGTTCGCCGTTAAGATTGATGTTGTTTATAAGTCTATCACAGGAGGAGAGAAATGGACGAACTGTCACAGGGCGGTATTCCTCGAGGAAAGATTGGGATCAGGCTTATTTTTACGCTTCTTTTTCTGGTGATACTCAGCGTAATGCACTTCATAATCCAAATGACAGCCTTGATCCAGTACGTGGTGCTCCTCATAACCAGGAGCTACAGCGAACCGCTGCGCTCCTTCTCAAACAAAGCGGCAGTCTATGTCTACAGGCTCATACGATACATCACCCTGAACGACAACACCCGCCCGTTTCCGTTCACCGAGTTCCCACGGGAGATGGAAAGCCCGGAAGATCCAGCCAAGTTCGATTAGGGGGGTGATCGCCCAATTCTCATCTGCAAATTCGGATTCATGGAGCAGGAGAGAACTTTATGCCTGGCACGGGGAGTGATCGACTAAGCAGTACCCGCTTCCTGCTTCGCTTATTCCCGGCACAGCGCCTCGATCTGCAGGTTTTTGAGCATTTCCGCCCATTTTGCCATTCGCGTCCGGTTTTTCCTCCCGTGCCCGCAGAGCAGCATTTCGCGGTTTTCTTCGCCGCAGATCGAGAACTTTATGTCCCACCTGTCGGCAGGGAGAAGCCGTCCAAGCCTGTCCGGCCATTCGATTACCGCCACCCCGCCCCCGAAAAGAGACTCCTGCCAGGGTAACGTCTCAAGCTCATCGGGGCCTGAAATCCGGTAAAGGTCCAGGTGGTAGAGATAAAGACGCCCCGAGTACTCGTTTATGATGGTAAATGTCGGGCTTGTTACCCTTACCTCCGGAGCAACGCCAAGCCCTCTTGCGATTCCCTGCGTAAAAAGCGTTTTGCCGGAGGCGAGTTCCCCCCAGAGCGCAAGGATATCACCTGCCAGAAGCAGCTCGCCTATTTTGCGGCCAAGGAGCCGGGAACACTCTTCGCCGGGGGAATGGAATAAGAATTCTTTCATCCCTGGGGTTCATCCGGAAACTACCCATCGCCGAGACCGGCGAGTGAATTCCCCCCTTTTTCTAATGGGGGAACAATCGAAGACATCATCGGGGCTGGTTGTGGTAATGAGAACAGTACACAGAAAATGACGAAGCTTCACCTGGGCATTCCAAGATGCACCAGAATGGCATCCTACTCTACCCACCAGATTTCACCGCGCTTCATCTGCTATGTCTCCGACAAGGGCGTTGCACCATTCCAGCGCTTCGGCTTCTCGCTCTTTGTCGGCAGCCATTGCCCGATATCCGTCATCCAGCGTGGTATCCAGCACATGCGGCCTCACCAGACCTCCCGCGAACGCCCCGTCTCTGGTCATGGACAGGTCAGGGAGAGCGTCGAGAATGGCGGCGGTCGGCCTGCCCGCTACGCGCTCGCACGACGCAGAGTGGTTATTTTTTTTCGGTAGGGTATTATATAAGTCTATCATACGAGGTTCTCGATGAACTGACTCATACGTCGCTTGCCGACCCTCCGGTACAAACCTTCGTACACCGCTTCGTCGATGGTGATGGTCATTCGTCTGTGCACAAGGGCCTCCTTAATGCATTGCACGTGTAGCATACAACGTATCAAAGTTGTGCTTTTGAGTCAAGCTTGCAGCACAAACCCCTCAGCTCACACCTGCCCGCCGCCTTCGAGAAAGCCTAATACAGCGGGGACCTGGTCCAGCATGTCCGTTGCCAGAAGCCCCCTGCTCGAGACCCCACCGAATATCCGGTCGCATGCGGCGCCGTGGACATACACCCCCATGCAGGCAGCGTGAAAAGGATCGAATCCCTGGGCAAGCAGACCGGCGATAATCCCTGTGAGAGTGTCTCCCGTTCCTCCACTGGCCATTGCCGGATTCCCGGTGCTGTTTATCGCGAGCTTTCCATCCGGGGCCGCAATAATAGTCCGATAGCCTTTGAGGACCAGCACCACACCGTAGTCTCTGCTGAACCTCGATGCGGATTCGAGCCGGTTGCGCTGGACATCCGATACGGCGCAGTGACAGATTCGGGCCATCTCACCCGGATGCGGTGTCAGCACGAGCGGAATCTCCACCTTGCGGAGGATGGCGGGATCTTCAGATACCGCAGTAATTGCGTCGGCGTCCAGAAGCACGGGGCAGGGCGCCTTTACCAGCAGTTCTTTGACCAGAGTTGCCGTATCTTCATTGGTCGAAATTCCCGGGCCCATCACCAGGGCTTGCTTTCCTTGCAGGAAATGGAGAATTTGATCCAACGCGGCAGACGCGGCGGTCTTTTCGGCAGTCTCAGCAATTGGAAAGGTCATGGCCTCAGTGAGCTTTACCTCCAGAATCGGATTAAGACTTTCCGCAATAAAGAGCGTCACAAGGCCGGCCCCCGCTCTTGCGGCCCCCAGGCATACAAGCGCGGCAGCCCCGGTTTTCCCGGGGGAGCCCGATAGAACGCAAACGTGTCCGGCTTGTCCTTTGTGTGTTGTGGGATGACGCGGCTCAATCCACGATGAAAGGAGCTTGCCGGTGAGCCAATAGCGCTGAATGCCGGCGGACCGGACAAGGCCGGGCGGAATTCCAATGTCGATAACCTCGACCTGTCCAACCAGTTCGCTCCCTTGCTCGATCAGGTGGCCGATTTTTAGAAAGCCGAAGGTGGCCGTGGCAGTTGCCTTGATGGCGGCGCCAAGAGGCAGGCCGGTTGTTGCGTCAAGTCCGGATGGAACATCGACTGCCAGGACCGGAACGTCAAGCCGGTTTATTCTCTCGATTATCTCACGGTACAGACCCTTCACTTCACTCTTCAGCCCGGTTCCAAGAATGGCATCGATAATCGCGCCGCTTTTGGAGATCGGTTCCCATTGCGCATCAAAATCTTGAGCCTCCTTCCATACTGTTATGGGAATTCCGATCTTTTCGAGAATTTCGAAGTTTGTCAGCGCATCTCCGCTCAATTTCAGGGGAGAACGGAGGCATACGACGTTTACCCGCGCCCCTTTCGAATGATAAATTCTGGCCAGCGCGAAACCGTCCCCGGCATTGTTCCCGCTTCCGGCCACTACCGCGATCCGCCTGTCGACGAGGTCCGGCACCACACGCAGAAAGAAAGCGGCGGCCCCCTGTGCGGCGTTTTCCATCAGAACGATTCCGGGGATTCCAACTTCGTGAATGGTCTGCTCGTCGAGTCCGGCCATTTCCTTGGCGCTAAGGACCAACATTATTTTCCTCCTCCGAAGAAATGGGAAAATCCAAACGAAAATATCATATCGAAACTGAAAGAATCATTCAAAAATTGCGTGCATAAGCATACAAAATCTGTTATCTATCGCTCCAGTTCGATTTTGGGCTGGCCTTTTGGGCAAGGCATGATATAAAAAAATTTTGTTGTGCATTATAGCGGCCTTCGAATTTCCACGCTCTGATTCCACTACTGCTTTCTGACCCGCAGCACAAAAACTATCCTATCCGAAGTAACCGGTTCACCAGTTTTGTTTTTGAGCCAGAGGAGAATGGCTTGTGATCTCCCAAAAGCTTATGACCGACTTTTTGGCAGTAACTCTGTATTTGCTTGCCGGGCTTGCCTTTGCAGTCGTTCCCATTATCATTTCCGTTCTGGTTGCCAGGAGGAGCCATGGGGCGTTGCGCCGGGCTACCTACGAGAGCGGCATGGAAACCATCGGCAGCGCTTGGATCCAGTTCACGGTTGTCTATTACATCTACGCGCTGATCTTCCTCGCCTTCGACGTCGACGTGCTCTATCTTTTCCCGGTGGCGCTCGTCTACGGCAAATACGCCTCTCGTGACCTGATCGAAGTGGTGGTTTTCGTGGGAATTTTGTCGCTGGCGATTGTCTACGCCTGGCGAAAAGGAGTTTTTGAATGGAAAAGAAGGTGAGAGAACCGGGCGCGCCGGTTGTTCAATTCGCTCTCCTTGACGATATTCTGAACCTAGCGCGCGCCAATTCGCTGTGGCCAATGACATTCGGCCTGGCTTGCTGCGCGATCGAGATGATGGCTGCGGGGGCTTCGCGCTTCGACCTGGACCGTTTCGGGGCAGGTGTCTTCAGGCCCTCTCCGCGCCAATCCGATGTCATGATCGTAGCCGGGACCATCGCCAAAAAGATGGCCCCGGCTATTAAAATGCTTTGGGACCAGATGCCCAATCCGAAGTGGTGCATTGCGATGGGAAACTGCGCCATTTCCGGCGGTCCTTTCGAGTATGAGGAGCAGTATGCGATAGTGCCCGGAGCTCATCTTCTGGTCCCGGTGGACATCATAATTCCAGGGTGTCCTCCCCGGCCCGAAGCGCTCATTCAAGGGCTGCTCGCTCTCGAGGATAAGATCACCGGTGGTGAGGGCAGGAACCTGCTGCGCCGTTTCAAAAGAGTCTCGGAGGCGTAAACTGAAATGAAAGCAAAGGAATTGGAAGCAGTAATGATCGAGAAGTTCCCGGACGCGCCTCTTAGACGGGACGAGACAGGAATGACAGGGGCCCTGTGGTCCATTGTTGTCCCGATCTCGATCATCAGGGATGTGGCAAAGGCGTTCGGGAGCGCCGGTTTTTTCCTTGAGTCGATAACGGCGCTGGATTTTGAGGATACCTTTGAACTGGTCTACCACTTCAACTGCTATGAACCCAAATCCCGGCTGGTGGTGAGGATGCTCTGCGGCCACGACCAGGTCCCTCAATCGATTTGTGATATCTTTCGCGGCGCGGGTTGGCTCGAGCGCGAGGTGCATGATTTTTTCGGAATTAGCTTTTCCGGAAATACTGACATGAGGCCGTTGCTGCTTCCTGAAGACGCGGACTATCATCCTCTGAGGAAGACCTTCGGCAAAGTCAGCGCATACCATAAGCGAGAAGAGATTTATGGCTGAACAGGATGGAACTCAGGCATATCGAAGGATCTACACTTTAAACCTCGGACCCCAGCATCCCAGCACGCACGGTGTTCTCAGGATTCTTCTGGATCTGGACGGAGAATATATTGTCAAAGCCGACCCTATCATCGGATACGGTCACCGCGGCCACGAGAAGATGGGAGAAAACAGGCAGTATAAGCAGTTTCTCCCGAACGCAAGCAGACTGGATTACCTTTCCGGGATGCTCTTCAATCATGGGTTCGTCCTGGCGGTTGAAAAACTTGTCGGGATCGAAGTCCCGGAGCGCGCCAAATATATTCGAGTGATCGCCTCCGAGCTCAATCGCATATCGAGCCACCTGCTCTGGTTCGGAACATACGTTATGGATCTGGGTGGTTTTACGCCCTTCCTGTACGCATTCGACGATCGCGAGCAAATTCTGGATATTTTGGACTCGGTAAGCGGTTCCAGGCTTACTTACTCGTATTGCCGTTTCGGTGGAGTCACTCGTGACATCGACTCGAAATTCATCGACATGACCCGCGCCTTTCTCAAGCGGATGGAGACTCGCTGGGCCGATTACGACGACCTGGTAACCAAAAATATCATTTTCATACACCGCACCAGGGACGTCGGTATTATTGACGCGGAGCTTGCCCGTCAGTACGGAGTTACGGGCCCGAATCTGCGCGCTTGCGGGGTTGCTTTCGACGTTCGCAGAATCGAACCCTACGAGGTGTATGACAGGCTTGATTTTGAAGTTCCGACAGGATCGAAGGGCGATGCCCTGGATAGGTACAATGTGCGCTTCAACGAGATGCAGCAGAGTTGCCGCATAATCGATCAGGCCCTGGATCAGCTTCCGGGGGGAGACTTCCTTACCAAGAAGGTCCCCCAGAAGCTCGGTCCCCCTAAAGGTGAAGTCTATTCCGCCTTCGAAAGCGCCCGAGGTCTTAGTGCTTTTTACCTGGTGAGCGACGGCAGCCCCGGTCCGTATCGTTGCCATATCCGGGTCCCAAGCTTTGGCAATTTGAATGTTTTGAACGAGGTGCTGCCCGGGACGCTCGTTGCCGACGCAATTTCAATTCTGGGAAGCATCGACGTGGTTATTCCGGAAATCGACAGATAACTGGGAGGAAGAAAAATTGTCCGAGGGCTTGTTTGGTTCTGAATGGTTCCGATTGATTTTGGGCCTTTTGATCGTATTGGGTTTTTCTCAGTTGAACGCCCTTTTCCTGGTATGGCTCGAGCGAAAGGTGGCCGGGCATATTCAATTGCGTCCCGGCCCGATGGAGGTCGGCCCTCATGGCATTCTTCAGACCATTATGGATGGTATCAAGCTGGTGGGCAAAGAGCTGATACTGCCGTTGAAGGCGGACAGGAAGCTGTTTTTTCTCGCTCCGGTACTTGTTTTCATGCCCGTTCTGGTCGGGTTTCTAGTCCTGCCTTTCGGCCCGAGCATGATAATCCGTGATATGAACCTGGGGGTCCTGCTGGTTTTTGCCTTCTCGACGTTCACCGTTTTGGCCATTCTTGCCGGCGGGTGGGCTTCAAACAACAAGTATGCGCTGCTCGGCGCCATCCGTTCGGTGGCCCAGAACGTTGCCTATGAGATCCCGCTTCTGCTTGCTGTAATGAGCGTTGTGCTCATGGTCAATTCCCTGAGTTTTTCAGAAATTGTCAGATCGCAAAAAAGCATCTGGTTTATTTTCTTACAGCCGGTCGCAGGTCTGATTTACCTGATCAGCGCGACCGCTGAGACCAACCGCGCCCCGTTCGATATTCCGGAAGCCGAATCAGAACTGGTGGCGGGATTTCATACTGAATACAGCGGAATGGGATTCGGGCTTTTCTTCCTCGCTGAATACACCAATATGTTTATCGTGTGCGCCGTTGCAACCAGTCTGTTTTTCGGCGGCTGGAACGGCCCCTTCGGAATCAGCCTGGGAATACCGGGGGTTTTCTGGTTTCTTTTTAAGACCTACATACTGATTTTTGTCATCATGTGGGTGCGCTGGACCTTTCCGCGTGTCAGGTTCGACCAGTTGATGAACTTCTCCTGGAAGGTGATGATTCCGCTCAGCCTGGCAAATCTCGTGGTGACGGCCATTGTTGTCAAATTGATCTGATTTTTTGGAGCAAGATCAAAAATGAGCTATTTCAAAGAGATATTCTATGGCGGACTCAGCCTGATCGAAGGCATGGCGGTTACCGTGCGGCGGCTGTTCCGTCCACTGGTGACCGTTCAGTATCCGCGCAAAAAGATCCCGCTTTCTTCAGCTTATCGCGGGCACATCGAGCTGAAGGTATTCGAAGATACCGGCACGCATAAATGTATCGTCTGCCTCAACTGTGAGAAAACCTGCCCCAGCGGCGTCATTGCTGTGCAGGGTGTCAAACTGAAAGAGAAGGGTCCCAAGACTGCTACCAATTACGTCATCGATTTCAGCAAATGCTCGCTTTGCGGCCTTTGCGTCGAAATCTGTCCCACCCAAACTCTGCAATATTCCAAAGAGTATGAGTTGGTCGGCGAGACGCAATCGGACTGCGTAATAGACTTGTTGGCAAGGCTGGCAAAGCAGGCGGAAGCAAGAGAAGCCGCAGAAAAGAAAACACAGGGACTTGCCGCCTGATTGTAACCAGTCTCTTATTCGGAAACTCCGGATAAGAGACTGGCAGTTTCCAAACGGAAACTAACCAAACTCCATTTAGAGCAAGGGGATGCGGATGGAAACTTCCGGCCTGAACATCATCATGCAGGCGGCCTTCTGGGGCACGGTTGCCTTGACTATTGCGGGCGCCTCGATAGCGGTATTTCCCCGAAATATCCTTTACAACGTCCTGGGCCTTGCGCTGGCCCTGACAGGCATTGCCGGTTTCTACCTCTTTCTGGGCAGCTTCTTCATTGCTCTTATGCAACTCCTTATTTACGTGGGCGCCATCTGCATCGCAATCGTGTTTGCCATAATGCTTTCCCGTCCGCTCCATCTGGAGACGCCGCCGCGGGCCACCCCTAAAGTGGCGATGGGACTTGCCGCCAGCGCGATCTTTTTTGTCGCAGCGGTGAGCGTGGCCCTCAAGACCGATTGGTTGCCCTCCTCCGCGCGTGTCGTCGACGGGTCGCTCTGGTCGGTCGAGAACATCGGTCACGCGCTGCTTACGCGCTATGAACTGGTTTTTGAAGTGATCTCGTTGGTGCTGCTCGTGGCTATCATTGGTGCGGTGATTACCGCCGGATTCAGCCGGAGGTTAAGTTCGTGAACAGCCTGTCAACTTATCTGATTATCTCGGCCCTTCTTTTTTCACTGGGCCTTCTGGGAATACTCCAGCGCCGGAACCTGATCGGGATGCTGATCGCGGTTGAGCTCTTGCTCAATTCGGCCAACCTGAATTTCATGGCCTTTAACCGGTTTCTCACTCCGGACCCGGTTGTAGGGCAGGTAATTGCCCTTTTCGTCATGGGCCTGGCAGCGGCGGAAGCCGCAATTGGCCTGAGCATCATTCTGGCCCTCTACCGCATAATGCACTCGATAAACATCGAACGTGCTCAAAGGCTGAAAGGATAGAACCGCTATGGGCGCATTCATGAGTGATCCCATCCTGCTCGCGACCGTTCTGGGCACAAATCTTTCATTTTTATCGATGGTTGCAATTCTGCTCTTCACAAGATCCAATCCCAAACTCTCCAGCAGAATCTCGGTGGGGGCAATCGCCGCTGCTGCGGTCTGCGCGGTTTTCCTGCTGGCAAAGCTCTACGGCGCCTCGCCTCTGCAATACCAGACCCTCTGGTTTAGTTCGGGAAGGTTAAACATCGCCTTCGGCTATTATCTCGACCCGCTGAGTCTGCTCATGCTGACCATTGTAGGCGTGGTTTCCTGTCTCGTGCAGATTTATTCCCTGGGATATATGGCGGGCGACCCCGGATATAGCCGCTACTACGCATTTCAGTCCCTTTTCGCCTGGGCCATGATGAACATGGTCATTGCAGGCAGCATGCTCCAGTTGTTTGTATTCTGGGAGCTGGTCGGTCTTGCGTCCTATTTTCTGATTGGTTTCTACTACGAGAAACAGAGCGCTTCCCAGGCGGGAAAGAAGGCCTTCGTAATGAACAGGGTCGGAGACGTGGGCTTCTTTCTAGGTCTGATCTGGCTTGTCATCGGCTTCGGCAACCTGGGAATTCCGGAGCTCAATCACGCCGCAAGCACTCAAGCCCTGCCCCAGAACCTCCTTACCGTCTCCGCCCTTCTGATCTTCTGCGGCGTTGTGGGCAAGAGTGCCCAGTTCCCGCTGCTTACCTGGCTGCCTGATGCAATGGAAGGCCCCACCCCGGTCAGCGCCCTGCTCCATTCAGCCACCATGGTCGCCGCAGGCGTTTACATGTTCAGCAGGATTTTTCCCTTCTTCGCCGCTTCCCCGGATGCGATGGCGATTGCCCTTGCAATCGGTACTGTTACCATGCTGCTCTCCTCTACCATGGCGATGGTTACATACGATCTTAAACAGGTCTGGGCCTATTCGACCGTGAGCCAACTCGGAATGATGGTAATGGCGCTGGCCGCCGGCGGATATTTCGCCGGCGTTTACCATCTCACGACCCACGCCGGGTTCAAGGCCCTTCTCTTTCTGTGCTCCGGAATATTCATCCATGAATTCCACACCAATGACATGCGGATAATCGGTAAACAGGGGGGCCGCAAGCTGAAAATACCCATGGCGTGCATGGCGGTCGGCGCTCTTGCGCTCTCCGGGGTCTACCCGCTCTCCGGTTTTTTCAGCAAAGAGGCTATCCTGGGAGTTCTTGCCGCTCAGCCCAGTAAAATCTGGCTTGCAGCCGGGCTTTTAGGGGCTGTTATGACCGCCTATTACAGCTTCCGTTTGATTTTCCACATTCTGTTGCCCAAAGGCGGGGTCGAGGGAAAGCATCATGACGGGCACGCTCAATCTGCTCACGCGCATGAAGATGAGCACCACGGCTATATTTTCTGGGCAATGGCGGTCCCCGTTATGATCCTTGCCTGCGTGTCCCTTGTGCTGGGTTTTTTCGAGCACCCGATCGAGCACTTTCTCGTGCACGCGGTTCAGGCCCATCCGGCTCAGCATGTCTCCGAACATGGCGGCGGCGGAAGCGAATGGCTCCTCATTATGGGGGTTTCGGCCGGTCTTTTCGGCATCGCCCTGGCCTGGTTTGAATACGGAAGAAAAGGGGCAAGCCGCAAAGGGTTTCTCAGCTACTTTCCCGCGATTTGGAAGCTGTTCGACCTCAGATGGTTCATAGACATTTTCTATCGCAAGAGTCTTGACACGTTTGTCTATGGCGGCCTTACGGCCCTCTTCACCAAAAACGACCGCCGCATAATAGACGGCGGTATCGATGGGCTCTGCTTTTTTACCGAAGGCAGCGGGCGCCTTTTCAGCTTCCTTCAGTCCGGAATGCTTCAGTACAATCTGCTGATAATGGTATTGGCGGCCGGGGCCGCAGTTCTTTATTTCCTGATTTAAGGCAACGGAAATTTTAACTCTCACCAAGGGCATCAAATGACTCCTATGGAAATGTCCGGTTTTCCGATCCTCACTGCGATCCTTATGACAACGGTTTTGGGATTGCTGGCAATCCTGTTTATTCCGCCGGAAAAAACCAGGCTGATAAAGCAGGTCAGCCTTGCCAGCGCATCCATCGGACTGGTGCTCTGTATCGGGCTCTACTTTTTGTACGATCACCAGAAGGGCGGACTTCAGTTCGTCGAGCGGGTCCTGTGGGTAAAGAGTCTTGGAATATACTGGTTCAACGCCGTTGACGGGATAAACCTCCCGATGCTGCTGCTTACCTCCGTGGTCCTGTTTACCGGCATCTGGACAATGTGGGAATTGGAACACAGGGTAAAGGAATTTTTTGCGCTCATGTTCCTTCTGGTTGCGGGCGTCTACGGCGTCTTCATGTCGATGGACCTTTTCTGGATTTTTGTCTGGTATGACGTTTCGCTTTTTCCGATGTACCCGCTGATCGCCATCTGGGGAGGCACGCGTAAAGAATACGGCGCAATGAAGCTCACACTGTACCTGCTTGCCGGAAGCGCCCTCATTCTGCCCGCAATACTCTATCTCTGGGTGCAGGGCGGGGCTCATACCTTCGATCTGTTCGAGCTTCAGAGAATCGGCTTTAGCGCTTTCGACCAGAAACTGACTTTCGTTATGCTCTATTTCGGGTTCGGGATTCTCGCCGCCGTATGGCCGTTCCACACATGGTCGCCGGTGGGTCACGTCGCGGCCCCGACCGCAGTGAGCATGATTCACGCGGGCGTGCTCATGAAGCTTGGCGCTTACGGAATCCTGCGGATCGCGATGACTCTGTGCCCGGCCGGTCTGTCTTACTGGTCCGATCTTATGGCCCTTCTGGCCTGTATCGGGATCGTTTACGGGGCGCTGGTCGGTCTTGCGCAGACCGATTTGAAATATGTCATCGGCTACTCCAGCGTGTCGCACATGGGAGTAGTCGGACTGGGACTCGCCACTATGTCCGTAAACGGCATAAACGGGGCGGTTTTTCAGATGTTTGCCCACGGCGTCATGACGGCCCTTTTCTTTTCTTCTGTCGGCTATATCTATGACCGCACTCACACGAAGATTATTCCCGAACTGGGAGGATTGTCCAAAACAATGCCGGTTGCCTCATCCTTTTTCATAGTCGCCGCTCTGGCGGGTATAGGCGTGCCCCTGATGGCGAGCTTCTGGGCGGAATTTCTCGTTTTCATCGCCGCTGTCCAGGCTTACCCGATCGGTGGTATCGCGGCGCTCGTCGGACTCATAATCAGCGCGCTGTTCATGCTCCGGGTCGTGCAGAGGACCTTCTACGGGGACAAGAACCCCAGGTGGGAGCACATTCCCGATGTTCCAGGGTTTCTTGCCGTACCGCGAATCGTATTGGTGAGCATCATCCTGTTCTTCGGAATGTTTCCCAAAATTATGCTCGATGTTATTCAGAGCACGGTTATTCCGTTTGTAAATCGGTTCTAGAGGCGAGGTAAGCGGAACGTGATGACGGATTTTATACTTTTTCTTCCCGAGTTTTTATTCATTTTTGCCGCTCTGCTTTTTTTCATCTTCTCGTTGAGAAAGACGGCGGACCCGGCTGGGTGTCACAAGTGGGCGATCGTGCTCGCCGCAATCGGGCTGCTGGTCACGGTTGCATCATCGCGTCAGGAAGGAATGCTGTTTTTCGACTGCTACCGGGTAGACCTCTTCAGCCAGGTTTTCAAAGTCCTGCTGGCTCTCGGTACGATCTGGGTCATTTTCTCATCCGGCGAACTCAAGGCAATCAATCCCAGGCAGCATGCCGAGTATTACTTTCTCATCTTCGTCTGCACGCTGGCCATGATGATGCTGGTAAGCTCGGTTGAGCTGCTGACGATTTACGTCTCAATAGAGCTTTCCTCCTACTCCCTCTACCTACTCGTTCCTATGCGGCGAAATGCCGACCAATATGTTGAAACCGGCATCAAGTATTTCATGGTGGGCGTTACGGCCTCAGCGCTGATGCTTTTCGGCATCAGCCTGCTTTTCGGCATGACGCATACCACCTATGTGCCGCAACTGCTCAAAACGCTGCCGGGTATCATCACTCAGCCTGCAACCATTGTTGGGCTGTTGCTGGCTCTATGCGGGTTCTTTTTCAAGCTGGCCCTCTTTCCTTTCCATGTCTGGGCACCCGACGTTTACGAGGGGTCTGCCAACCAGGTCACCACTTATATTGCAACGGCATCCAAAATGGCCGCTGCAGCTATGATCATCCGGTTCGCAGGCTTTTCGGCCGGGGCCAGTCCCGCAATGATAAAGCTGCTGATCGTGCTTTCGATCCTGTCGATGACTTTCGGAAACCTGGTCGCAATAATTCAGAAGGACATAAAAAGGCTTTTGGCTTACTCCAGTATCGCCCACGCGGGATATATCCTGATAGGGATACTTTCGTTTTCGGGGCGCGGCTATGCCAGCGCGATATACTACGCGGCCGCTTACCTTGTGATGAATTACTCGGTGTTCATGGTCATCATGAAACTCGCCGATGATGGGCACAACTTGCAGATAAAGGAACTGGCGGGCCTGCACAAACGCTCCCCCCTGCTCGCCATGACGCTTATGCTCGGCCTGTTCGGACTTGCCGGAATCCCTCCTACAGCAGGCTTTACGGGCAAATTCCTGGTGTTCGCCGCAGCCCTCGAGAAAGGCTACCTCTTTCTGGTCATCATCGGCATGATAAACGCGACCATATCACTCTACTACTATCTTATCGTCATAAAGGCGGCTTATCTGCTCAAACCGGTGAAAGAATATCCCGCGTTACAGGTAGATGCCTGGACGCGCTGGCTGAGCATTGCCCTGGTAATAATGACGATATATCTTGGCATCTTTCCCGATCATTTCCTGTCTCTAACCGAAGCGGCGGCAAAGACCCTGTTCTGAGCGGCCCCAACCAGTAAACGTTCACCACACTAACTCATGTCCCTCCGGGGCACCCTGAAACCATGAAAAGAACCGGGTGGGCTAAACGGAGTGCAGCCCACCCGGTCTTTTCGAAGCGGAGACGGGGCACAATCCGGTCACGGAGAGAAAACCAAAATTCAACAAGATCAACAGGAACGTAGAAGTATTTCACCTTATTCTCAGGACCTGGAAATACCCAGGGATTAAGGGATTCCGAATTGAGGGGGATTCAGGGATTAATTCGTAAATCCCTAGAGCCTCTTGCAAAAGTCCTTCAACGTCATTCCGGCGAAAGCCGGGATCCAGGTTTTTCAAGGTCTTCTGGACCCCGGATGTCACCGGGGTGACGGTTTTGTTGAGTTTTGCAAGAGGCTCCCTAATTTCCTAAATTACTAAGTTAATAGCCATTCCTCTTAATATGGTGAAATTCTCCTACGTTTCCTCTAAATCCTGTCTCACAGAGCTTCGATTTCAAGGTTCTGGCAAGCATCCCGGATTTTTCGTTATGAGAATCCGCTTGTCTGACCTCGTGTGGTAAGATAGAAATCACAAAGTGAAACTTGGGTTCCTGTTGACTCGGCGATCCAAAACGGCCTGCAGATTCTCCACCTCGCTCGCTTTTTCATTCCGTGGTTATCAAATAGGATGCGCTTTGTTCCATATGTGTGCGAACCTGTCTATCCATGTTTCGAGGAGTCGGAAATGCAAGATGAAGATAAGTCCAAAGAGCAGCTCATAACTGAATTACGTGAATTGCGTAAACGGGTGGCTGAATTGGATTTAGTTGGTAAGAGGCAAGTCAGAACATCTGCAACGGACATCACAGAGCGCGCGAAACAAACCCGTGAGATCGAGCACCTGAACCGACTTTACTCGGTGCTCAGCCGTGTAAGCCAGGCAGTGGTGCGGGCAACATCCCCCGAAACGTTTCTGGAGCAAGCGTGCCGAGAGATCGTGGAAGCGGGAGGTTTTCTGCTGGCCTGGATCGGCCAGGTGGAACTCATGACCAACGCCGTCGTGCCGAAAGCTTTCTGGGGAGGGATCGGCGAATATGTGCAGGGCATAACGGTCTATGCCGACAGTCGCCCTGAGGGTCTGGGACCTACCGGCACATGCATTCGCGAACATTACCCTGTTGTGCATAACGACTTCCTACATGACCCTCAGACCCTTCCGTGGCATGATCGAGCGGCGCCTTTTGGCATCGCCTCTGCTGCTGCATTCCCTATTGAAAGGGCGGGAGGAGTGTGGGGAGCGTTGACAATTTATTCCGATGAGGTTGACCGCTTTGGCGGCGAAGACGCCAAGCTGCTCGAAAAGGTTGCCGACGACATTGAATTTGCTCTCGATAACCTGGACAGGGAATTTCGCCGCAAGCAGGCAGAAGAGGCGCTCCTTGAATCTGAAAACAAGTTCAAGAGCTTTGCGGAGCAGGCGATTACAGGCATCAATATCATACAGGACGGGGTCTTCAAGTATGTAAATCCCAAGTGTGCTCAAATGTTTGGCTACAGCGTCGAGGAATGTCTGAACGACATGCCTTTCAAAAACCTGGTCTATGCGGAGGACTTGGCCGAGGTCGAAGAACAGATCAGAAGGCGAACATCGGGCGAAACCGAGTCAGTTCATTACACCTTCAGGGGGCTGAAAAAAAACGGACAGATATTCCCTATGGAGATTTACGGGTCGGCAATCGTTTATAAAGGAAGGCCGGCAGCCACAGGGACTATTCTAGACATCACGGAGCGCAAACGGGCGGAGGAGGCCCTACGCAAGAGCGAGGGAAAATATCGTCAGATCGTTGAAACAGCCAATGAAGGCATCTGTATGGCGGACGTGGATTACCTTTTTACATATGTGAATCAAAAAATGGCTGACATGCTTGGCTATCTCGCTGAAGAGATCATTGGCAAGCCGTTAGTCCATTTTCTGTTTCCCGAAGACTTGGCCAATCACCAGGAAAAGAGGTCACATCGCATCGAGGGACTGAACGAAACTTACGAACGTCGTTTCCGCCGCAGCGATGGCGGAGAAAGTTGGACGAAAGTTTCTGCCACAGTGATTAGAACTGAAGATGGCAGGTTTATGGGATCTTTTGCGATGCTCACCGACATCACCGAGCACAAGCGAGCGGAAATGGCTCTGCGGGAGAGTGATGTGCGGCTCAAGATAGCCATGGACCTCGCCAGGCTGGTGCAGTGGGAATACGATGTCAAAAACGGCATGTTTAGTTTTGACGACCAGTTCTATGCGCTGTATGGCACCACCTCCCAGTATGAAGGGGGGCCGATGATGACCGCCGAGGCCTATGCCCGCAAATTCATTCCGCCGGAGGAATCTCATGTAGTCACAGAGGAAATCGCAAAAACGTTGGCAACCAACGATCCCAATTTTACCAATCAACTGGAACACCGAATCATCCGGGCTGATGGGGAGGAGCGCCATATCATCGTCCGTTACGGGGTTATTTGCGACCAAACGGGCAGTATCGTCAAGATTCGAGGGGCAAATCAGGACATCACCGAGCGCAAAAACGGGGAGAAGGCGCTGCATGAGAGTGAACTTCGCCTTAGAACCATTTTGCAAACGGTCAATGAAGGATTCTGGCTGATAGATAACGACACTGTAACCATGGATCTCAACCCAAGAATGTGCGCCATCCTGGGCAGAAATCCGGAAGAGGTCTTAGGGAGGAAGACTTTTGATTTTGTAGATAGTGAATATAAGGCCATCTTTGAGCAACAGATCAGATTGAGGGCACAGGGAGAAGTAGGCACATATGAGATCGCCCTCTCTCGTCCTGATGGGTCAAATGTCTTCTGCCTGTTCAATGCAAGTCCGCTTTTTGACGGGTCAGGGAACAAGGTCGGCTCGTTTGCTATGGTGACCGATATCACCGAGCGCAAGCGGGCACAGGACGAGCTGTTCAATTCGCGTCAGATGCTCCGGTCAGTCTTGGACAACATCCCACAGCGGGTGTTCTGGAAGGATCGAAACTCGGTCTTTCTTGGCTGCAACAAACCTCTCGCCATGGATGCTGGCTATGAGGACCCAAATGAGCTTGTGGGCAAGACCGATTATGAGCACGCCTCAGCAGCAACCGCTGACCTCTTTCGTGCCGATGATCGTGAGGTGATGGAGAGCGCCAGGCCCAAGATGAACTATGAAGAACCGCAAATCAGGCCGGATGGTTCTCAGGCTTGGCTGATCACCAGCAAGGTGCCCATGTATGACCGGGACGGCCAGGTGATTGGTGTGCTGGGAACTTACGCGGACATTACCGAGCGCAAGTTGATGGAAGAGGAGATCAGGCAAACAAATGCCTACCTTGAGAACATCTTTGAGAATTCACCCGATGGCATCGGTATTGTGGATAATCATGGGAGGTTTATCAGGTGGAACAAAATGGCAGAGGATCTCACCGGCTATACCTTTGAAGAAATGAAAGGGAAGTCTGGGTTTGATGTATACGCGGATAAAGGTGAGCTCGGAAAAATGCTTATGAGCTTGCGCCGGGAGGGCTCGGTGAAGAAATGGGAAATGAGAACGGTGAGAAAGGATGGCAGCATTATCTCATTAGAAATTTCCATTGCCTTGCTGAAAGACAGCCAAAACGAAACTATCGGGAGTGTTTGCATCGCAAGGGACCTGAGCAGTATCAAGGAGACATTGGCCGCCCTCAAAGCTTCACATGAACGATTGTATCAGGAAAGCGCCGACCGCAAACGGGCAGCGGAGGAACTCAAAGATAGCGAGCAGCTTTTGAAAAGCATCATCCAGGGATATCCCATTCCGACATTCATGATAGGGAAGGATCATCGGGTGATCCACTGGAATAGATCTCTGGAAGAGTTAACAGGCGTCGGAGCTTCAGTAGTGATCGGCACATCACAGCACTGGCGGGCCTTCTACAGGGAGGAGAGACCCTGCATGGCCGATCTGCTAGTCAATGAGAATCAGGAAGCAATTGTACGCTGGTATGGTGAAAGGGCCGGCAAGTCAGAGATCCTAGATGAAGCATATAAGGCAACGCAATTTTTCCCGGACTTGGGTGAGACTGGGAAATGGCTGAATTTCACCGCTGCCGCCGTTCGGAA
>JBEKQE010000099.1:0-18149 GCA_049520035.1 Syntrophobacteraceae bacterium
CATTCGGTTCTCGGCATTTAGGAAGAATCGCTCTCGCAATATTAGCAACTTACGGACAGTCAGACCCAGAAAGAGGGTCAAAACGAATGAAAAAAACTTCCAACTGCGGAAGTTGGGTTAGCCAGCGAGAGGTTCAGATCGCCATGAAGCAAGCTTGCATCTCGGCCAAATTGAGGCGGCGCACTCCGCACGATCTCAGGCACACCTATGCTACTTTGCTTCTCATGGGCCACATGAGTCCCGTCTATGTCCAGAAGCAGCTCGGGCATCACTCAATCACTATGACAGTGGATACTTATGGCCATTGGATACCTGGGCAGGGCAGGGATACTTTGGAAAAAGTTCTGCCGTGTTCGGGGCTACCCAAACACGGCATGCGGATTGTAGAGTGCGAGTAGAATGGTCAGACCAATTAAGTCGTGCCCAAAAGGCACGCGGGCACGGGTTGGAAAATGTAGACAGGGTGGGCTTTTGCTAATTACGGTGACCTCCTACCCGTGCCTTGACCGGTGCCCCAAAGTCATTTTTAGTCTATTTTCTTAATAATTTCAATGGCGTATGCCGAAGGCCGGACTCGAACCGGCACGGGTCTCCCCACCACCCCCTCAAGATGGCGTGTCTACCAAGTTCCACCACTTCGGCAGTATCGGCTATTATAGAGAGGCGACACGGCTTTGGCAACCTCCTTGTTGAGGCGCCCGGATTTTTAGCCGCGCGAACCGAGTGGCGCGAGTATCGTGAGGCCGGGCAGTGTGGGGCTGGGGTCGGCGAAATGGTTTCTCCCCATCCCTCACGCTTTTTGAACGGATATCGGCCTTATCCTGCGGACCCGCTTATGTTCAGTTGCTATTATGCTGCTTTGGCCCTATATTCTGTTGATACAATATATGAAAGGAAAAAGATAGAGAGCCGGATGTCGAATTTCAATTACTATGAAACACTGAGCGTCTCAGAGGACGCCCCGGTTGAAGAGATCAAGAAGGCATACCGCAAACTCGCCCTGGAGACTCACCCGGACAGAAATCCCGGTGATGTGGGGGCCGAGGAGCGCTTCAAGAAAATCAATGAAGCATACGGTGTGCTTTCCGATGCTGGCAAGCGAGCTCAGTATGACCAGTACCGCCGTCTAGGATTTCAGCCTGGAAGGACCCGGGAAGGCGGGTTCGGTTATTCGCAGGATGAAATATTCAGGGATTTTTTCACAAGCGGGCATGCTCAGGATATCTTTCAGGAAATGGAAAAAGAGTTTGCGCGCATGGGGATGAGGTTCGATCCGGCGTTTATCAACAATCTGTTTTTCGGCGGAAGAAACATCTTCTTTCAGGGCTTAGTTTTCGGTCCGGGGAGGATTCGGGTGGTCCGCTACGGCAAACCGTTCGTGCGGCCTCAGCGTGCCGGTCGCCCTGGGGAAGAGCCTGCATCGGAGGCATTAAAACCCGGCAAGTTGCTTCAGTCGGGATTTTCTTTGCTTGAAAGAGCAGGGAAGAAGGCTGGAGAGTACCTCCTGAAGAAGGTTTTCGGCATCCATCCCGAACACCGACAGGCGGAAATGCCGGCCGGGAAAGCCTTTGAGCTTGATCTGACATACAACCTTTCGATTACACCAGGACAGGCGCAGCGTGGCGACGTCGTTCAAATCAACCTGCCCCATTATGGAAACGGGAAGTTGATTTCGGTGCGAATTCCGCCCGGGGCAAAAACGGGGACCCGGCTGAGGTTGAAAGACATGGGGAACCTTCTTCCCGGCAATAGCATGCACAGAGGTGACGTGTACATCGTTTTGCTGGTCGCCTGATTTGCAGTCTGAATTCCTGAATCCCGATTCCGATTTTTGATATGTTTTTGAGGAATAAATTTTTAGAGGGTAGAGCATGAGAACTGTGCGAGTCATAGGAATGTCGTGCCAGCATTGCGTGAAGACAGTAAAGAAGACCCTGGAAGAAATTGACGGAATCACTAACGTCGCCGTGGACCTTGAAAGTGGGGAAGCTACTTTCGAGGAGACCCGTCCCGTGGACAACGAACTCGTGAGGGATAAGATCAAAAAAGCCGGTTATGAGCTTGGCTAGGCAGACTGTCCATCGCGGTATAGAACAACTGGGCTACGGCGCGCAACTGGAGGCGCGCCTGGAAAAAGGCCTCAGGAAGACTGCCGTTCTCGTGGGAGGCATGACCTGCGCGGCATGCGTCCGGCGAGTGGAGAATGTCCTTCAGTCAGTCCCCGGTGTTGAAAATGCGGCGGTAAATCTTGCCACATCCAGGGCCACTATAGTCTACTCTCCCCGGCTTGAGGACTGGTCGGCTATAAGGGGAGCAATCGAGCAGGCTGGATACGAGTATCTCGGCGTCTATCAGGATGAGGCCGGCGATCCTGCTGAGGCGGCGCGGCTCGAAGAAATTGCCGGGCTGAGACGCAAAGTGGCGGCCGGCGCAGTGCTTAGCGTCTTGATAATGGCCGGAACGATGCAGCATTCTTTTCCGGTCCTGCACGCTGTTTCCCGCCAGGTAATGCTCTATATCCTTCTGGTTCTTACCGCACCGGCCGTTTTCTGGGTAGGGGACCGTTTTCTTAGGGGAGCCCTCAAAGCTACCCGCCACAAAACGACGGACATGAACACCCTGGTCGCCGTCGGCTCTCTATCCTCGTACATCTATTCAGCCCTCGCGACCATTTTCCCACATTTCTTTTCTGTTTCCGGCCTCGAGCCGCCCGTCTATTTTGATGGGGCGGCCATGATCGTAACGCTTGTCCTGCTGGGCAGGCTTCTTGAGCTCAAGGCCAGGGGCAGGACTTCCGAAGCGATAAAAAAGCTGATGAAGCTCACGCCGAAAACGGCGCGCGTAATCCGGGAGGGCGTGGAGATGGACGTCCCCGTCGAGGAAGTGCTTGGCGGCGATCTTATTGTGGTTCGGCCCGGGGACCGAATACCCACTGACGGAACCGTCGTGTCCGGGGAGTCTTCGGTAAATGAATCCATGCTCACCGGCGAGAGTATGCCGGTTTCCAAGAAGCCGGCCCATGATGTGTTTGCCGGGACCATCAATCAGAGCGGGAGTTTCATTTTCAAAGCCACCAGGGTCGGGGCTGAAACGGCCCTTGCCCGGATAATCCGCCTCGTCGAGGAGGCCCAGGGGTCCAAAGCCCCCATACAGCGTTTCGCAGACAAAGTAGCCTCCATTTTTGTCCCGGCGGTTATTGCGATCGCTCTAGTTACTTTCATCATCTGGTATTTCGCCGTGCCGGGGCACATCCTTAGCCGCGCCGTCCTGAATTTCGTATCGGTGTTGATAATCTCATGCCCGTGCGCAATGGGGCTGGCCACGCCCACTGCCGTGATGGTCGGCACGGGCCTAGGGGCGGAAAACGGAATTCTCATAAAAGGCGGCGAAAGCCTCGAGCGCGCGCACAACCTTGACACGATCGTATTTGATAAGACCGGCACCATAACCAGTGGAGAACCTCAAGTAACCGATATCGTGGCGGCGCCGGGGTTTTCGGAGGCCGATCTTCTGAGCATGGCCGCTTCCGTCGAGAGCTTGTCCGAACATCCCCTGGCAAAGGCGATAGTGAAGCGTGGCGGAAAAATCGGCCGGGAGACGGGCACAAGTACTGCCCTCGACTTCGAATCCGTCTCAGGATTGGGCTCGCGCGCCAGGGTGGGCGAGAGCAATATCATTATCGGCAGCCGGACATTTATCGAGTCCCAGGGGATAGACACACAAATACTGGACCAAAGCGCCGCAATCCTTGAGAAATCCGCAAAAACATGTGTATTTGCGGCAAAAGATGGAAAGCCTGCCGGAATCATCGCGCTTGCCGATACGATCAGGCCCTCGGCCTCGGAGGCCGTATCCCTTCTCAAGAAAATGGGCCTTGAGGTCGTGATGCTAACCGGCGACAGGCGGCAGACGGCGGAGGCAATCGCCCGCCAGGCCGGAATTGAGCGTGTCCTCTCCGAGGTCCGGCCGGGGGACAAGGCCGGGGAAATTCGACGGCTCCAGTCGGAGGGAAGGATCGCGGCCATGGTGGGAGACGGCATAAATGATGCTCCAGCCCTTGCGGCGGCGGACGTTGGAATAGCAATCGGGGCCGGCGCCGACATTGCAATCGAGGCAAGCGACATCACTCTCATCCGGGACGATCTCCGGCTGGTTGCTTCCGCTATAGAGCTTTCTTCCCTAACCATGCGGATCATCAAACAGAACCTCTTCTGGGCCTTCTTCTACAATTCGGCCGGCATTCCAATCGCCGCCGGGGCGCTCTATCCCTTTTTCGGCATTCTGCTCAATCCGATGTTCGCTGCCGCTGCAATGGCCTTGAGCTCTGTTTCGGTCGTGTCCAACGCTCTGCGTCTGAGGCGAATCTGGAGGAAGCGCTTGCCGAAAAATGAGTAATTGCATCCAAATCGCCACAAGATGCGTTCGCCTCCGATTGCATTCTTTCAAATGACCTTTTATATTATGCCCCTGCTTGTTTCGCTAATGACACTGCCCATACTTACAAGGAGGAGAAATGGATCGATACGTATGTACGGTCTGCGGCTTCGTTTATGACCCGGCTATGGGAGATCCTGACAATGGAGTCGTTGCGGGAACCAAATTCGAGGACCTGCCTGATGATTGGGTTTGCCCGGTCTGCGGCGCGCCCAAGGAAGATTTCGAAAAAGAGAAATAATCGGGAACTTCTGTCAAACCCGGCGGAGAAAGGGGATTCCCAGATGGGTTACGGCTTCAATGCGGGAGAAGTTTTCAAGGTCGCTATTCAGATCGAGGAAAATGGCAGGAAGTTCTACGAAGAAAGCCAGAAAAACATAGAAAGCGCTGAAATCAGGGCTCTATTTGCCGACCTTGCGCTGCAGGAGATCGGGCATAAGAGGAAGTTCGAAACCCTCCAGGCGCAGCTTCCCCCTGAATCGACGGCCCCCACGGTGTGGGACCCGGAAAACGAAATCGATCAGTACGTCAAGATGATGGCAGACAATCATGTTTTTGTATCGAGCGCCAGTGTCAAAGACCAGGTCGCCCGAATCAGGGACGCAGCGGACGCACTCAAGCTGGCCATAGAATTCGAAAAGGACTCGGTGCTTTTCTTTCTTGGCATCGAGGAAGCCATGAGCGCCAAAAAAGACCAGGAACTCATAAAAAGTCTCGTAAAGGAGGAACAGGAACACCTGAGACGGCTTACACTAGAACTGAGGAAATTATCCAAAAAGTAATTTGTGTTCTTAACACTCAGAGCACGAAGGGGTTTCAGCCCGAAAGGTTTATCAACCTTCGGGGCGGTGGGACCGCCAGCCAGAATCTCGACAGCCCATCCACCCACCCGCGATGCGGCAGAGGATTTCTATGTTCCGCGAGGTAAGTGCTCTATTTCCTTGCCGGAACGAAAAATACCTTTCTTTTGGGTCAAAAAATCCGAATCGGAAGCCCCGCGGGACGTGGAATTCGGATCGGTGAAATTTTCCTACGTTGATCGGTGTTTTCGAATGGACACCAGCCAGGATGATCGCGCCCGCATTTTTCAGGTTCATCGCGCAAACGCGTATCAGCAGGTCGAGTAAAGGCAGTATCTGTCCGCTGTTAATTCGGCTTTGAGTTTCTCCTGCCCTGAAAGGGCTTTGCCCCGAAGGGCTGCATATAATAGCCCACGGTCCCTACGCTCCGCGATGTGCCACCCTGGGTCGACAAAACCAAACCGATCCTTACCCGAAGGGGTTACATAAAAATAAGGATTTCCGGGGGGATGCCTCAATCTCCGGCGCAGGTTTACATTCACCCACTCACCGATTCACTCACTCACCCATTCACCCAATAAATCAAGTTCCGCCACGGTTGCCAAAGTTATCGGCCGGGCGGCCCTTGGCTTCCAATAATTGCGCCAGGTTGTTGAGGGCTTTGGCGACCTCAGGGTGATTTGGGCCGAAGCTCTGTTCAGTGATTTTCAGAGCGCGCCGCATCATCGGCTCTGCCTCGGAAAGCCGGTTCGTGTCTTTCAATAATTGCGCCAGGTTGTTGAGACGGATGGCGACATTCGGGTGATCCGGGCCGAAGCTCAGCTCATCGATTTGGAGCGCGCGCCGCATCATGGGCTCGGCCTCGGAAAGCCGGTTCGTGGCGCTCAATAATTGCGCCAGGTTGTTGAGGGCTGCGGCCACATTCGGGTGATCCGGGCCGAAGCTCTCTTCATAGATTTTCAGCGCCCGCCGCATGATCGGCTCTGCCTCGGAAAGCCGGTTCGTGTCTTTCAATAATTGCGCCAGGTTATTGAGGTCTGTGGCGACCTCGGGGTGATCTGGGCCGAAGCTTTTCTCAGCGATTTTCAGAGCGCGCCGCATCATCGGCTCTGCCTCGGAAAGCCGATTCGTGTACAACAATAGAGATGCCAGGTTGTTGAGGTCTCTGGCGACCTCAGGGTGGTCCGGACCGAAGCTTTTCTCAGCGATTTTCAGAGCGCGCCGCATCATCGGCTCTGCCTCGGAAAACCGGTTCGTAGCAGTCAATAATTGCGCCAGGTTGTTGATGGCTGTGGCGACCTTCGGGTGATCCTGGCCGAAGCTCTGTTCACAGATTTTCAGCGCGCGCCGCATGATCGGCTCTGCCTCGGGAAGCCGGTTTGTGTAACTGAATAATTGCGCCAGGTTGTTGAGGTCTGTGGCGACCTTCGGGTGATCAGGGCCGAAGCTCTGCTCATCGATTTGCAGGGCGCGCCACATCATCGGCTCGGCCTCGGAAAGCCGGTTCGTGACACTCAATAATTGCGCCAGGTTGTTGAGGCAGATGGCGACATTCGGGTGATCCGGGCCGAAGCTCTGCTCAGCGATTGTCAGCGCGCGCCGCATCATCGGCTCGGCCTCGGAAAGCCGGTTCGTGGCTTTCAATAATTGCGCCAGGCTATTGAGGCGGATGGCGACCTGAGGGTGATCCTGTCCGAAGATTTTCTCAACGATTTTCAGCGCGCGCCGCATCATGGGCTCTGCCTCGGCAAGCCGGTTCGTAGCTTTCAATAATAGCGCCAGGTTGTTGAGGGCTGTGGCGACCTCTGGGTGATCCGGACCGAAGCTTTTCTCATCGATTTTCAGCGCGCGCCGCATCATCGGCTCTGCCTCAGAAAGCCGGTTCGTGGCTTTCAATAATTGCGCCAGGTTGTTGAGAGCTGAGGCGACCTCTGGGTGATCCGGGCCGAAGCTCAGCTCGTCGATTCTCAGTGTGCGCCGCATCATCGGCTCTGCCTCGGAAAGCCGATTCGTGGCAGTCAATAATTGCGCCAGGTTGTTGAGGTCTGTGGCGACCTCGGGATGATCCGGGCCGAAGCTCTGTTCATCGATTTTCAGAGCGCGCTGCATCATCGGCTCTGCCTCGGAAAGCCGGTTGGTAGCTTTCAATAATTGCGCCAGGTTGTTGAGGATTGTGGCGACCTTCGGGTGATCCGGGCCGAAGCTCTGTTCATAGATTTGCAGAGCGCGCCGCATCATCGGCTCGGCGGAAATATGCCGCGCCTGGTAGTACAGCCAAAGGCCATAATTATTACACAACCGCCCCAGGGTTTCGTCTTGAAGGCCGCCTTCCTTCGCCGCCTCCACAATCGCATCCAGATGGGGGGAAAGGCGGGTCCAGATGTCCCAACCGGCTTTGTCGTATTCAGGGGTGGGCAGTTTTGAACAAAGCCAGGACAACGCAAGCTTCAGCGATTCGCGGCGCGCCTTTTGCGGCAAAACCTCCCGCGAGCATTCGAGCACCAGTTTGTGGAGCTGGAGCGAGTCTTCATCGAGTTCGACAAGGGAGAGCGTCTGCAATTCAGCCAGGGCTTCACCGGCATCGGCTTGGTCCGGGCCTCCCGAGGCGGCGGACAAAATAGCCTGTACCTCCTCCGAATCCTCCATTATGGCGCGTGGAAACGGCTCCGGGGCGAGCCAGGCAAGCCGGCTCAGCAAAGCGGAAGCAGGCGGACCGAGCCGATCGAAACTTATCTTGAAAGCGGTCAGCAGTGAACGGGGGTAATCGACATCCGCGGCGGAAAAATCGAGAAGCTTTTCGCGCTTCTCTTTCCACTCGGCGAGGTATCGGCCGGGAGCGATCCTGCGCGATTCCATGTAGCTGGCCGCAAGGGCCAGCGCCAGGGGCAGCCGGCCCAGTTCTTCGGCCACGCGGTCGAAATCGGCAAGCTCGCGGGGAGATGGTTTCTCTTTCCAGTAGCGGGAAACAAGACAGGCGCGCGCTTCTTCGGGCGTGAAAAGGTCCAGCGGCAGCCTGCGAACGATACCGATGGGCCAGTCGTCGCGCCGGCTGGTAATGACAAAGCGGCCGCCGGCGAGTTCCGAGATCAGTTTGTTTGTGGCGTCGCGCGTCTCAACCGAGTCCGCCCCGTCGATCACCAGCACCCAGCGTCCGGCTCTCCGGCGGAGGGCATGAACGACATTGTCGCGGCGCGTTTCGAGGCCGGTTGGAGTTTCGCCTTGCCCGTACAGGTTGAGCAGGGAACTTTCGTCCAGGGCGGCGAGTTGCATGGCCAGTTCATTGAGGGATGACGCGGAGACGTGGAAGGCCATGTCGCAGCCGTCCTGAAGGTACAGGACCCACACTGCCTGAATAGCGAGGCGCGTCTTGCCGACACCGCCCCCGCCGCGAAGGACGTGCGGCTGCACCACCGCCATCGCGCGGCCTCCCGGAGCCGTCAGGCCATCCCGCAGGGTCATCAACTCTTTGTCGCGTCCGATGAAGTGCGCGGGGTCCATCCAAGGGGGAAGATTGTGCGGGCGGTCCGGGGTAGAGGGCATTGGGACACGGTCTTTAAGGATGGAAAGAATATCCTCAGTCTCATTTTTTAAGTCATTCATTCCATCGTGGATTTTCAGAGTCTCCTCTTTTACTTGGGCGATTCCGGTGAGGATTTTCTCGACCAGCTCCGTGAAATCCGTTTGCCTCAGCCCCCCGGCAAGTGGCAGCAGCTTTATGATTCCTCCCAGGTCAGCCCCTTGCACCCCGCCCTGTCCCGTCAGCATGCGATATAACCAGGCGTAATCGGATTCCGGATCGCTGAGATCGAATACGTTCAGATAGAAACGGGTATATCCGCCGAGGAGAGACGGAATGGCAGACTCGGCAGCTCTGTCGAGAAGAATCGGGACAAAGCGCCGGTTTGTCTTGTCGTTATATAGATAGTTATAGATGAGGGTGCCTTCCCAGAAGACCCCCTTTCCAACATCGACCTCTTCCTGCCCTTCGATGCGGCGCTTGTATTCCAGGGTACAGATGCAGAGGACGAAATCCGAATTTTCCGGTCGCAGTTGTTCTTCGCACCAGCGCGGCCAGTGCGCCAATTCGTGTTGGTGGAACTGATCCAACTCAGCGTCGATACCGTCACGGCGAAGCTGCTGAGCTAATTCGAGCACCCTGTCATTGTGTTCGCGTGGGCCGTGGCTGTAACTAATGAAGACGCGCGGTGGACGAACTTTCTTTAGCTTCCTGGCGCTCATGGAATTGGCTCCATCAACCGTGGCGGCATGCGCCGCAATCGTGAACAAGCCTGACGCCTATAGAGCGGACAGTGAAACAACGGTGGAATAAGAGCTGCTTTTCTAGGGAACTTGATTCTTGAATACCACGGCCGGTTTAAGTCGTCAATATCAGAGGTATTTCAGTCCGATTGGAAATCGGTTCCACAACCCCTCCGAGGCTATGCGCGTGCTTGGCGACTCCATCGCTTTTGCCGTCAAGTCCGAGGCTTTTCTAAGACAGATACTGGCCATGGCGGGCGCTGAGGCGCCGATGAAAGTGGAACTGGAGATGGCCAAATATTTGGACGATCAAGGCGGTAAAAAGCTCAAAGGCGAGCCTGCCATAGAAATCAAAGACGCCATGAACCTGCAGGATATGTTTTAGGCAGAGTTCATCTTGTTTAGAAGAAATCTTTCGGGGCTAAATTCCGGCATCGAATCCATTGATAGATAAGCCGGTCAACCTTCGTGCGTATGGGCCCCATCAGATCGAGGACGAGGGAAGCTCTGTTTTGGTGATCGGCATGGATAATCCCGAAGTCGTGGTCTATTCTGTGAGTTACGCAAAAGTACTTTATCCGGCTTTCAAGGACTGCATAGAGGTAGTTCAGGCGTGCATTAAAGGGGTCAATGGCATATCAGGGGTTCCGGTCTTTCTTGATGTCCTGTTCCGAATGGCCTTCCAATGATCGGGGATACCCTTTCCCTTGAAGAGAAGGGGGAGACCTTCGAAACATCGCCGGTAGGCATAAGCGGCTTGGGATTGGCTTAAGTTTCCTTGACCCTGATCAAAATCGGTCTAAAATATCAAACGGAGACTTGATCCCTTTTCAAACTTTTCATATTTTCATTCATACTTTTCATAATACATCATCTCGCCCAATTCAGATTTCATTGTATCTGTATCAAGATTGAAAAAGGCATCACTGTAAAATGATAAAGCCAGGTGTGAGTAAAGTCCTTTAACACTTTCGATTGCCTTATCTCGATCAACTACGTTGAAGCATTTACTCAGCCGGTAGGCATAATATCTATCTATATTATATGTCTTAGTATATCTTCTTTCCCGCTCCTCCTCAGTCTCCTCATCACTCCGCGTAAGCACCTCTTCTACCTTGTCCATTATCTGGAAGAACTCGTCTAAATCAGGAATGTGGCCCCTATCACATTTCATAAGTTTTGCAATTTGATCTGTCTCCCAAAATGCGTCATATCCCTCATCATAATCAGGACTATAATAATCTTGAAGTAGATCAATCGATTCAGATCCACGCTCCTCTCCAAGACCGCTCGCTCTACATAAAGCTACACCTATGCACACTTGGTAATCGAGGATCAGGATATTGGATTCATTGGTCACTCCATGCGCATCTTGTATATCATCGCTTAATCTACTTAGTGCAAATGAGAAAGTGTATCCGAGAATTTCAGCGAACAGTCGTTGATCGTGTTCCCTAAATCCGGTATCGGGAATCCAAAAGCTTATCGCAGTAAGAGAGAAATTCTCTAAGGCAGCAATGTAGACTTTGTAAGCAAACCAGAATGATCGGAGAAGTATCTCCTGTTTATCACGGAAAAAGTTGGTCCGTTTCTCAGCCATATCTTTCCTTCCGTATGAGTGTCAGCGGAGGCATCTAGTCGTAAGTTACCACATTGTGTGACTTTTTGAAAATTTTAGATTTCCACTAACAGGAAGCCTGGATGAGAAGCGGTCAAACTTCCACTGCCTCCATTTCGTCAGAACCGGCCCAACACGGAAGAGATTGAGCATCGGCCCAGAGAGGAAATATGACCAGCATTTCATAAGGGCGAATGAGCAATTAAAATTCACTCCGCGTGCATCGGGGATTGTCAAAATAACTGGACAAAATCCCGTATTGTCCATATTCTTGAAATTAGGCTTTCCTGCCATCGTGACAATTGGTGAGACAGCCAGAAATCGGTGAATCACTTTGGGGAGAAATCAACATATACCAGTTTGCACAAGTTTCACCTCGAAATTCAGCTTCTGAGGTCTGGCGGCTTCAGCAATTCCTTTTGGCAGAGGCTGAGTCGAGGCTTGGCCCAATGGATCGTACAAAAAAACTCTATCAGCCAATTTTCAAAAACGGTAGACCACATATTATCAACACACCAAGTTGTGACGGAGCCTTTGCATCCCTGAGCCAAAACGCTGCAGGTTATTGGCCAACCACTCTATATGAACTTGCCCATGAAACAATTCATCTTCTAAATCCTGTAGTTGGCTACACCAACTACTTGGAAGAAGGTGTTGCTGTGGCGTTTTCCGTGGAAATGTCGAGAACAAAAACAACTCACGCGATGGAACCGGATGACAACCACTACAAGAAAGCTTGGGAACTTGTACTGCAGCTTCCAGGAGAGCTTTACGAAACGACGAAGAGCATAAGGAATCATTTTGGTTCGCTGGGCAAAGCGGAGCCCGTCGGCATCAGAGGTCTATTTCCCGATGTACCGGAAGACCTGGCCATGGGACTGTGCCAAAAGTGCTATTTCACATAACAAATGCATGCAAGCGGCGCGCGGGGAGCATGATGAACGTTCCGATCATAGCTCCTTGGCTGCGCGCCTGATGCTGTC
The DNA here is from genome assembly GCA_049520035.1 of Syntrophobacteraceae bacterium. Classification (GTDB taxonomy): domain Bacteria; phylum Desulfobacterota; class Syntrophobacteria; order Syntrophobacterales; family Syntrophobacteraceae; genus SbD1. The sequence goes on from JBEKQE010000099.1 coordinate 12,096, forward strand.
GTTAGCGTACCAAGATTGCGTCTCAGGTGCCAAATGACTGAATCCGTCAAATGTAGCGAATTCAGTGCAGCGTTGGATGTTTTGCTCGACCTGCCGTCCGGGGACCGCTCACCGTGCCCCTATTGCGGCTCAATGCGCCGCGTTTTGCTTCCCATGAAACAACTTATGAAAACCAGCCCCGCATTGTGGTTAGCTTTGAGGGCCGAACGACACCTCGGAAACTGGACAATTTGAAGCAAATCGGCTAATCGCGAGGCTTTACGAGTTCCTTTCACTGATCTGATTGTGCAAAATTCATTGCCATGGTAATACCCGCCACTATTTCCCGACCATTCCTGCAAATTCGCCCTCAGTCAGGGTGATTAACCGGATTTTTCACTCTTCACTCTTCACTCTTCACTCTGTCCTCTATCCTCCGTATTTCCAATTGACCCCGTTTCAGTTGTGTGCTAAATTCGTTTCGGTCATAGGAATCCAGTACCCCATTCGAACATTCGAGCTGCGGAGGCGAGTCAATGTTAGGAGCAGGCGAGTTTTTATGTGAAGGCCTTAAACGTAGTTTAAGCAGCATGCTGCCATGGGATATACCCTGGTACGATCCGAGTCACGTTGTATTTTTTGCCGCCCTGTATGGCGCTCTGTCCGTAATCGGGATCGGCCTGATTGCGGCTGTCATTCTGACCGTCAAGCGTCTCAAATCAGGTGAAGGCGGCTCGCATCATTGAAGTGGCGCGGGTAAATCTCATCTCGATTTCTTCAAGCGAGGGTCTTTTCGGATGGGTTATCCGGACCTTCGTTTTTTGTTTTCTCTCCTGAATCCGCAGCGGCTTTTCACTAGAATTCCTTCATCGAGCAAGAAGTCATGCTTCAAAAAGTTTTTAGAGAATACGACATACGTGGAATTGCCGGGTCCGAAATTACAGATCCGGATGTATCGACGCTTGGCAGGGCGTTCGGAACATACATGGCCCGGCAGGGTAAGAGGCGGATTGTGGTGGGCAGAGACTGCCGTCTGTCTTCTGACCGGTATCGCGACCTGCTCCTGGGAGGGCTGCTCGAGTCCGGCATGGACGTAGTCGACATCGGGGTCTGCCCGACGCCGCTCTTCTACTTCGCTATAAGGCATCTGGACCGTGAAGGCGGAATGATGATTACCGCCAGCCATAATCCTCCCGAGTATAACGGTTTCAAAGTATGCAACGGATTTGACACCATCGCGGGCGCTGAGATTCAAAAGCTCGCTCACATCGCTCGGTCAGGGGACTTTAGCTCAGCGGAAGGAAGGCTCGATCACTTCGACATAATCTCTCCATACGTTGATTTTGTTACTGGAAATATCCGGCTCGAAGGCAGGCTGAGAGTCGGTGTCGACGGCGGCAATGCAACGGGCGGTCCGGTTGCTGTGGCCATTCTAAAGCGGCTGGGCTGCGAAATCTACCCGATCTACTGCGACATGGACGGCACTTTCCCGAATCATGAGCCGGACCCTACGGTCATGGAAAACCTGGTGGACCTGCGCAACCTGATTCTCCGGGAGCAGCTCGACATCGGTGTCGCATACGACGGTGACGCCGACAGGCTGGGGGTGCTCGATCACCGAGGCGAGGTCGTCTTCGGCGACAAGCTCATGATCATTTTCGCCAGGGAGATTCTATCCAGGCGGCCCGGGTCGGTTTTCATCGCCGAGGTCAAGTGCTCGAAGACGCTCTTTGACGACATCGAGCTGCGGGGGGGCCTCGCCATCATGTGGAAAACCGGCCATTCACTCATAAAGGCAAAAATGAAAGAAGTGGATGCACAACTCGCCGGCGAGATGAGCGGCCATATTTTCTTCAAGGACCGGTATTTCGGATTTGACGATGGGATATACGCTTCGTGCAGACTGCTCGAAGTACTCTCCAGGAGGGGGCAAAGCATACCCGAACTTCTCGACGGGGTCCCTGCCGTGCATGCGACACCCGAGATACGGATCGAGTGTCCGGACGAGATTAAGTTCGAAGTCGTCGACAGGGCGAAGCGGGAGTTCAAAGAGAAGAACCTGAAGGTAATCGATATTGACGGCGCCCGTATCACTTTCCCTGACGGCTGGGGCCTCGTGCGAGCATCGAATACGCAGCCCGTTGTGGTCTTGCGCTTTGAAGCCCAAACCCTGGACCGGCTGGGTGAGATCCGCGATCTGATCGAGTCAACGATCGAACGGATAAAAGAAGATATTTAACGCCAAACCACTGCGGACAGGATGAAATGAAGGACGAGGAACGAAAAAAGTTTGAGGATGAACTGCTCAGCGCCAAGAATCTCGAGGCGATAGGAGTTCTGGCGGGCGGGATCGCTCATGATTTCAACAACATGCTATTTGTCATAATGGGCAATATCAACATGGCGCAACTGAAGATCGAGGAGGACCACCAGGCACAGAGGCATCTGATTGAAGCCGAGAAGGCCTGCCTGCGCGCCAAAGATCTCACCCAGAAGTTCATAACATTTTCTTCGGGCGGCAGTCCGCTCAAACGCCACGTCTCAATGCGGGAGTTGGTGTCCAGCGTTGCCAGCCTGGTGCTGAGCGGCTCGATCACAACCAGCGAGATCAAAGCGCCCACGGACCTGTGGGAAGTGGAAGTAGATGAGAACCAGATGCGCCTGGTCTTCACCAGCTTGCTGGAAAACGCCGGGGAAGCCATGTCCAGGGGCGGCGTAATCTCGATCAGCGCCGAAAATGTCGAAATCAGCGAAATCGGCGCCGAAGGGATCGGTCCGAATGTGGGACGTTACGTAAAGGTGGTCATCTCGGACGAAGGGATGGGGATTCCGGAAGAAAACATGCCGAACATATTCGATCCATATTTTTCCACTAAATATCGCGGCAGCCGGAAAGGAATGGGGTTCGGACTGACCATCGCCCATTCTGTCATAAAGAAGCACAACGGCCACATCAAAGTTGAGTCGATTCCCGGTAAAGGGACCATCGTTTCCGTACTCATTCCCGCATCGGCGCAAAAAGGCGGCGCGCCTGCGGCAGGTCGGCCCCATGCCCGCGTTTCCAGGAAACGGATACTGGTGATGGAGGACGAAGAGATGCTGCGCGACCTGATTCAAACGATGCTCGAGCACCTGGGCTATGAGGTGAATGCCGCCCTGGATGGTGAAGGCGCCGTCGAACTTTACTCCGAGGCGCTCGAAGCAGACCGGGATTTCGATGCGGTCATTCTCGACCTGACGGTAAAGGTCGGAATGGACGGAAGAGAAGCCGTCCGGAAGCTCCTTTACCTCAATCCGAAACTCAGGGTAATCGTATCGAGCGGGAACGCCAGCGATCCGATAATGAACGATTACACCAATTACGGCTTTTGCGATGTTTTGAAAAAACCCTACGATCTCGAAGATCTCCGGGCGGCGCTGGGCAGGGTTTTGGGTCGATAATGGGCTAACACAGGCTGTTTTTGCTCAAGCCGGCCAGTTTTTCCGTCAGCTTCTTTTCGACGTTATCCGGGACCAGGCCCGATACATCTCCGCCGGACCGCATCACTTCCTTGATGATCCTGGAGCTAATGTAAATCCAGCGCATTCCCGTCATTATGAAGGCTGTTTCGATATCTGCGTTCAGTGTGCGGTTCATAAGCGCCATCTGGAATTCGTATTCGAAGTCGCTGATTGCCCGAAGGCCTCTTACTATGGCTCTGGTCGGAACCGAATGTACGTAGTCGACGAGCAGTCCCTGGAAAAGGTCCACCTTCACCCGGTCTTTCAAGGGATGGTCGGCCAAGGAATCCTTTATCATCTCGAGGCGCTCCTCAGTAGAGAACAGGGGCTGCTTCCCGGGGTTTGCGGCAACAGCGATGATGATGTTGTGGAAGAGTTTGAGGGCGCGCTCGAGCAGGTCGATGTGTCCGTTGGTAATAGGGTCAAAGGAGCCTGGATATACCGCAATGCTGTACATTGTTCCTCCTGTCGGGTTACTGATGGACTAAGACCTCGAGTAGACCGAGATCAAAGTGTCTCCGTATCTTCGCTCGCGGTCTTTTTGCCATACTAGAACCGGAACCAGCGGCGGTTTATCTTTTATGTGGTGCTCGGCAATGACCAGCGCGTCGTTACGGGCAACTGCGCCAACAATTTCGAGTGTTTTCTCGATGTATCCTTTCGCGTATGGAGGGTCCATGAAAATAAGGTCGAAAAGCTCGTTTTCTGAGCCCAGGCGCCGGATTACCGAGGCGACCGGCCCTTGAATTATGCGCGACCTGTCCTGCGAGGCGCATAATTGGACATTTTCACGTATTAGACTCACGGCTTCGGAGCCCTTGTCCACAAAGAAACAAAAATGCGCCCCGCGGCTCAGTGCTTCCAGGCCCATTGCGCCGGTCCCGGCAAACAGGTCGAGCACCTTCGCCCCCTGAACTTCCCGGGCAATCATGTTGAAGACCGCTTCCCGAACCTTGTCGATGGTCGGGCGAATCCTGTTGCTCTTTGGGGCATGCAGGCGCCTTCCCCGAAAAGCGCCCGCAATGATTCGCATATTCAGCTACAGCCGGCCGCGGCCAAGCAGGATTTCCGCAATTTGAACGGCGTTGGTAGCAGCTCCTTTGCGGATATTGTCTGCAACCACCCACATGGCCAGGCCGTTTTCAACCGAAGGGTCTCTGCGAATTCTTCCAACAAGGGTATCATCCGTGCCCGCAGCGCTCAAGGGGACGGGATAGCCTGCGTTGGGAGGATCGTCTATCACTCTGACTCCCGGGGCGGCATTGAGCAGCCTGCGCGCTTCTTCGGGAGAAATAGGCTTTTCGGTTTCTATGTTTATCGACTCGGAATGGCCATAGATAACCGGAACACGAACGGTGGTCGCACAAATCCTGATTTTGGAGTCATCGAACATTTTCCGAGTCTCGTTCACCATCTTCATCTCTTCTTCGCTAAAGCCGTTTTCCAGAAAAGGGCCGATATGCGGAAAGCAGTTGAAGGCGATCTGATGCGGATATATCTGCCGAACCGCCTCACGCCCGTGCATGATATCCAAAACCTGAGTGCGCAGTTCCTCAATCGCCCTTTTCCCCGTACCGGAAACCGCCTGAAAAGTGGTGACCACGATTCGCCTGATCCCCACCGCATCGTATATGGGCTTGAGCGCTACAACCATCTGGATCGTGGAACAGTTCGGGTTGGCAATGATGCCGGAATGCGACAACGCGGCATCCGGGTTCACTTCGGGCACCACCAGGGGGACCTTCGGGTCCATGCGCCAGGCGTTCGAGTTGTCGATGACCACTGCGCCGGCCCGGGCCGCAATCGGTGCAAATTTCTTGCTGATGCTGCCTCCAGCGGAAAAGAGGGCCAACTGAATGCCCTCAAATGAATCTTCCACAAGCTCTTTAACCGCGATTTGACTGCCGCGAAAACCGAGCGTTTTTCCGATGGAACGCGCCGACGCCAGAAGTGTGAGCCCGCTTACAGGAAAAGCCCTTTCCTCCAGGACTTTGACCATCAAATTGCCAACTGCTCCGGTCGCCCCAACGACCGCCACTTTGAATCCATTCCGTTCCATTACGTTTGGGACCTCGTTTATCTGGAAGATCTAAATAGAGCACAAATGCTCAAGTCTATTTATACCACATGATTTATATACTTGACTACCAGGTCGCCCACCTCTGTTGTCGAATAACCCATGCAGCCCGCTGAAAGGCTCTTGAGGTCCCTTGACACCACCCTTTTTATGGCGTTCTCGATAAGACCGGCGCCACCTGTCTCGCCCAGGTGTTCCAACATCATCTGAGCCGCCGCGATCGCTGCAACAGGATTGATTATGTTGAGGCCGGTGTATTTTGGGGCAGACCCACCTATCGGCTCGAACATGGAAACCCCGTTCGGGTTTATGTTGCCTCCTGCGGCGATTCCCATTCCGCCCTGAATCATCGCGCCGAGATCGGTTATGATATCTCCGAACATATTGTCTGTTACGATGACGTCGAACCATTCGGGGTTTTTGATCATCCACATGCAGATGGCGTCAACATGGGCGTAGTCGGTCTGCACGTCCGGGTATTCTTTGGCCACATCATT
>JBEKQE010000100.1:0-18139 GCA_049520035.1 Syntrophobacteraceae bacterium
GTTCGGGTTCGCGGGTAACATCGAGCAAGCGCGTTAAATCTTCAAGTTCGCGACCGATCTTTTGTGAGGCCGCACCCTCGCTTCGTTCGGGTTCGCGGGTAACATCGAGCAAGCGCGTTAAACGCTTCAAGTTCGCGGCCGATCTTTTGTGAGGCCGCACCCTGCCGATGCCCTTGATCCCTTTCTCCGCATTGAAACAGATGGAAACTCCCTGGAAACGTGATGGAAAAATATGGAAACTTTTGGGAGACTGTTTCCATTTGCCCGATTAATGGCTTGTCTGTAAATAAAACCTTTGCGCTTGCCTGCGTCTATGCGCCAGCCTCCGATTCGCTTTATTCAGGCAATATTCTACTCGGTTCAGTTTGGAACCGCCAAACGGCGACGAGAAGCGGCAACCAGAAGCGGCAATAGAAGCGGCAACCAGAAGCGGCAAAATGAAGGCAGGGGAAAAAATATTGGGGGATTGAGGGATTGAGGGATTGAGGAATTCAGGGATTGAAGGGTTGAGAGATTGAGGGATTGAGGGATTGAGGAATTGAAAAACCCGCAAATGCCCTTTTAGCGCTATTGCCCAGCCATGACCAAATGAGCGCTTAGAGCGCCAATTTTATCGTTCAAATTGACCTTCTAAGAACGAAAATCGGCACTCATTTCGATCTTTTGGCCGTTTATTTTGGGTGCCTGGCTTGGTCTGACCCCCTACCATGTAGCGCCTGGATGCCTCTCGAATCCATTTCTTCGAAGCAACCCATATCCGTTTTGTCCCCGTGCGGATTAAGGCGAGCATTTCCATGTTTGCCGGCGAGGGCCAGAGTCCTTTAGTTTTTTGCGAAAGAGGGGCGTTACCCGAAGGGCCGAGACTCCTTCAGGCTCGGGGAGCGAAGCGAGTAGCACCCGGGCCGTCGCCTCCGGCGGGTTTGCGCTAAAAAAGAGCGTCTGGAATTAACTCAATGTTTTTACAATTTGGTCCATGAGGCTTTGCCCGTAGGTGTTCCGTTTCTCCGCCATGAGAAAGAGTCCTTTGCCGCTGCTCTTTGCCGCCCAAAGCTCGCCAATGTTCTGTTTTTCTTTAGTGTCTTGGGTGTCGATCAGGTGTGCGCCCTTGTATTCGATAACGAAAACGCGCCCGTCGTGGAGCTGCGCAACAAAATCGGGATAGAAACGGTCGGTCGATGTCGGCAGCCAGAAAGACGTTTGGGGCCGCCCGGCAAGATTGCGAATCCAGTGCTTTACTTGGGGGAGGGTGTCGATCAGCTTGGCACACTCGAATTCCTCTCCCTTGGACTCAAGCTCGCCGACCATGCCGAAAAAATGTTTCGGAAATTGGCAAGCGCCTTGATAGTGCCAGGTTGCAGGGTATGGCAAGTTTTTCTCGAAAGCGAAGCCATCGGCGAAAGAAGTTTCAACCTGGGCCTTCGGGCCGAATAGAAAAGTTTGGTAGCCGTTCGCGTAAGCCTGTTGCCGGTATGTCTTAACTTTCTGCTGCAAAGCATTGGCGAGTTGGAATTTGAAGCGAAGCAGGTGATTCAGGGAAAGGCCGCGCTTCTCCATGAGATAGGCAATCGTCTTCCGGCAGAATTCCAGAAGCACAGGTTGGGTAATGTCGGGTTGCCTGCATTCCTTGTCAAGCCAGCGGGAAAGCTGCCGGTCTGTCCAGTCCAGTTTGAGAACGCCAAGTTCGAGCTGAACGTTTTGGTCGATGGGCTTGTAAACAACCTTCTCGCCCTTCAGGTCAACTTCCCAACGCTGGGCCGTCTCGCGAATAGCAAATTCCGCCGGGCTAAGTTCTGCCGCATAATTATTGAGCGTCCATCCGCCAAGGTCGAGGATGAGCTCTTTCTCGACAAACTCCATTTTCCCTTGAACGTACAAATAGAGACGGGGAACAGCAAATTTCTCCCCGCGTGCGGCAGGTGAAATGCTGTTGCGGCGGACGATCCGGTGACGATGAACGGCGGCGCACAAGGTTGCGCGGCGTTCAGGGCTCTTCGCCGTTGCCAAAAGTTTTTGTTCAAGGTCTTCTGGGATGTCGCCATCAATGGCGACGGTCACGGTCCCGTCCGGCTTCTCCATCACCCTAACGCATTCGGCAACCTCGGGGTCAAGACCGGTTAAGTCTGGGGCGGAGTCCAGTGTCTGGAGAAGGACGGGGGATCGGGCAAACAAATCACCGTTCCGGTGCATACCTGGGATTTGAACCTGCCGGAGCACCATGTTGGCGGCCGCTTCGTCCGGTTCAAACCCCATTTTTTCGACAAGCGTATCCGCAAGCATGCGTGCGCCTTCACCAAAGCGGGGGCTGGAAACGTGCGTATAAGCGTGATTCAATGCTTCGTTTGAGCGGCTTTCCGCATAAGGCATACGGAGAACGCGCCCTAAAAGCTGCTCAATGTCGGTCGCGGAGCCGATATTCGCCACGGAACACAGGACGTAGGCAAAAGAGCAATCCCAGCCTTCCTTAAGGGCCTCCACGGTGATGATATGCTCAACCGGGCACGCGGGATCGAAAAGATTGATGGAATCAAGCTCGCGCTGTTCACCGGTGGCAATGGCGATGCGTTCGGGCTGGATATTCTCGTTTTCAATCAGGTATTTTTTCAGGACCTCGACGGTCACTTCCTGGCCCTTGTCCTGGGCCTGAAAAAGCGTCAAGGGGCGAATATAGCGCGCGTCGTTTTTGGCAGTGCCCGCCAAACGCGCGCGCGTTTCAATCGCATCATGGATTGCCGCCCGCCAATCGGGATGTTCGGTCAGAATGATCGGGAGCTTAATCATCTCCGCTGCCTTAACCTCCACGGCGGAAGCCCGGAATAGCACGTTGCTTCCGCTGCGCGGATCGGTGTTCGGCGTCGCGGTGAATTCCACAATGCAGGACGGACACAACGCAGCCAGCATGTCGAACGAAAGGTTTGTTCCGGCTTTGTGCGCCTCGTCCACGATCACCAAAGGACGATGAAATGCCATAAGATTGACGAAGGAAAATTTGATCCTTCCATCATCGAAGCGTTCCAGTCCGGGCGTAGCGCCGGGAACATGGGCAAAATGAGGCTCGAAGTTTTCCGAATGTGCATAGGCCTTGCGGCCTTCAGTGTTAGTTATGCGAAGGGTTTGAATTGTGGATACGATCACGGACACGCGCTCGGTCAAATCCTGCGGCCGGATCTGTGCAACCTCGCCGATGTCGAATACGGAAACCCTCCCTTCGAAAGCGTCGTCAATCGCGGCGCGGTAGGGATGGGAGGGCTTTTTCAGGGCCTCTGCCGTCTGCTTGCGAATGGTGTTGGTAGGTACAAGCCAAAGTACAACAGGGTAATCCCGTTCCAGATAGGAACGCCCGGCTTCGGCAATGGTATGCGCGGCAAGCAGCGTTTTGCCGCCGCCGGTGGGCAGGCGAAGGCAAACGTTCGGCACGCCGGCAAGCCCTTGAATCATCCGGTAGGGGGGCGGGTTCTTATCGGGGTCCCGCTGCCGCAACGTCTGAATGAATGCCTGTTCCGGATCGCCGAGAATGCGGGCGCGTTCGAGGTAAGTCTTGAGCGTGTCCAAGGCCGCACGTTGAAAAGATTTAAGCTCCATTTTGTCTCCTAGCGGGCCTTGATCTCGTAAGGAATTTGCCGGAAAGTGATGCGTTCCTGTTTCAACCGTTCAGCACTCAAACGGCAACCTCCGCCAAAAACAACCTTCGGGCCGTCGAATTGCGGAAGCGTGGCCAGGGTTTTCGAGGTGAGGACGTTGCCGCCGTTGGGCCGTTTGTCGCCGAGAATGCCGTTGTAAAGCAGATAATAGGCGGTGCCGTCATGACTACCAAGCAAAGGTGATTCAGCCTGACCGGAAAAGGGAAAACCGGTTTCGACAAACCAGAGATGCGCGGCCAATGGAGCAAAGCGAATGCCTGGCGAAACGTGGCCGATTTCATCAAAGACCGGCTGGCCTAAGCGATAGAACCGGAAGCCCCCGCCGCCCTTCCAGCCAACGGCCGTTGATATTCCGCCCTGTTCGCCGTCGATCACTTTGCAGAGCCGGGGAACGCAATGCGTGTCGGCATGATCGCCTAACTCGATGCCGATGTAACGACGTCCCATTTTATGGGCAACGGCTGCCGTTGTACCGGAGCCAAGAAAGGAATCGAGGACAAGATCGTTTTCATTAGTGGCTATTTGCAGGATGCGCTGAATCAATCGCTCGGGTTTGGGTGTGTCGAAAGCGTTATCACTGCCGAAAAGCTCGTTTATTTCCTTTTTCGATTCTTGATTGTGACCGACCTCAGTATTTGCCCACCAAGTCCATGCGGTAACCCCTTCAACCTCTGAGAGATACCGTTTTAGTCGTGGTTTTGCGGTTCCATCCTTTCCAAACCAAACGCGGCCTTGCTCTACAAGTTTATAGAATGTTTCTTCATTTAGTGCCCAGCAACGGCCTTTTGGTGGAGGATATAGCTTCCCTGCGGGCGTTTTGATCGTGTAAAACTGGCTTGGTGTTGCATGTCCCGTTTGTCCAGTAAAGTCCGTTGATGCCCAAGGCCCTTTAGGATCATTGTCTGGATTTTTGAAGTTGGCTGCTTTTTCAGCGGTCAATGGGACCTTGTTAAAATTTTGTTTGTTTGAGTCTTTGCAGAACACAATTACATGATCGTGGGCTGCTCCTAATTTCAACCTTGCATCTGGAGATGTTCTTTTTTGCCAAAGGACGTTGGCTACAAAATTCTTCCTCCCAAAAATCTCGTCCATGATGACCTTGAGATAATGTGCCTCGTTGTCATCCATCGAAACCCAAATGCTTCCATCCTCGGATAAAAAGCTTCCTAAAAGCTCAAGGCGGGGGTAAATCATTGCAAGCCACTGGGTATGTTCCAGATTGTCGTCATAGTGTTCAAACGCACTCTTGGTGTTATAGGGTGGATCGATACAGATGCACTTAACTTTCCCGGCATAATAGGGAAGAAGTGCTTTCAGGGCGTCAAGGTTATCCCCCTGAATAAGCGTGTTCCCGGTATCCTGGTCGCCGTAGGAAAGTGCCGGCGTTTCTTCAAGAAGACGATAGGGCGCTTGTATTGCGCGGTGAATGTCCTCGTCACGGGTAAGCCAATGCAGGAGTGGCATAGTATCCTTTTATCGCTTTAGCAAAGCATCAGGTAAAGGCGAAACAGCATGCCCGTGTTTCAATATCTCCGCAACTTTTCGAGCTGCGACGGGATTGGCCGCCGTGTAAATGACGGTGTGCTGTATTTTTTGGCAATGCGAATCATTCCGACATTCGGCCCGAAAGTGCCCAGCTTTTGGGTCATAAATCAACATTTATGGCACACCGCGGCGCATAAAGGTTTAATAACCTGCACGTCAACATCAATGTGGCTAACTAATTGTAGTAAGAGTTTACCCATGAGCACTTCAGAAACCAGAAATGCTCACACTACTGGTAATTTATGCACTAATAATAATAGTTATGTAGTTGAAGCGTCAATGATCGCTTCCTCTTTCGGCGATGTTACAGCTATTGACCTGTCTGCATAGATTTTTTTTAAGATATCCCGGATATCCTCATCTGTGCTAATAGAACGGTGTCCTGTCAATTTTTTAATGAATTTACGATCTATTCGCTTAATCGTAAAGTAACCCTGGAACTGAGGTCTTCCTATTACGGTATAGTATCCTCTGCCTCGGTAATATGATGTACGGTATTTACCTATAGGTCGATCAAATACAACATACCCAAAAGCTTTTGTAATAGCCCCCTCATGGCCTACAATTGAAGTATCGCACATAAAAATTACTTCACTCTTTGATGGATTTATATCTAAATCATCACAATTCCACCAAGATGCTACTTTAAAAGTATTGTCAAATGCAGTTCCTTTGTATGTATATACATCATCATCATAATTATATTCTATCGAAACATGTACATAAGGCATTCGAGGCTGTTCCTGAGTATCCACCACCCAATGCCCTTCAAAACGGGCTCTCGGGTCACACAACTTTCGCACGAAACGGACATTAATATAGATATATGTTACAAGTTCATTAGCAATATAGGTAAACACTACCGCAACAATACTGGCTATTATGGTAGATATAGTCATACTCAATTTAGCACGTGTCAATGCTTCTAATATTCTAATAGTTAAAATAGCTGCTATGGCCGGGATTACTATCTTGACAATGTTTTTTATCATGAATCAGCTTCTTCCCTGAAAGAAAACGATTTCAATGCAATCAACAAGCTTGTCGAAACCAAAATGGGCAAAATATCCGGTTCAATTCACTGGTTATTCATTGAATCTACTTTCGATGATCTCCTTTATTGTGTAGGCTATTTGTCTATTCTCCCCATATCAAATATGTTCTATGTGGTTCTTTACCGCCATAGTCTCTCAAACCGTGCCGGATTGGCCGCCGTGTAAATGATGCTGCCGTTGTCCAGATCATCCCGAAGCCGCCGGGTCTTTGTGTCAGAAATCAAGGCTCTCGGCACAGAGTCACCTCCATTTAAGGTCAAGGCTTGGCTATAGGCTCATCCGATTGTTTTGCTTCGGTTGGAAAGTCGTTACGAATTGCAGATTTCAACACGTCAAGCGCTGCCGCCATGTTATCAGAAGACCATTTGATAGTAAGCATGTGTTCGGTGTCGAAGTGGGTTTTTGCCGTGTGGAATTTCGACGCTTCACAGGTATAATAAACCTTCTTTCCTAGCCCCTCAGCAAAGCCAGCCTCCCAGTATGCTCCTCGGTTCTCGTCGGTGAGGTCGGCAATGAGAAACTTCGCCAGCCTAATCTCAACTCTCATGCGCAAGTCGATTAAACCAGCCTTTGGCTTTTGGTCAAGCTTGTGAAGCTCGAAGCCGGTTTGCTGGACAGCGTGAACAAATTCAGTGAATGCGCGTTCTGTGGCATCCTTGCCGTACGCCATTGCCATAAAGGCAGTCGTACTATCTCCTGACGCGCGGTGTAGTTCTTCGAAGCGCTCCCAACCACCGAAAGTTAGGCGACAAGCCCAAATGTCAGGGGCAGAAGAGGCAGCATCACGCTCGATGAGACCCTTTTTCAGCAAATGCTGGATAACATATTCCAGCCCTGTTTTTTTCAACTCATTTGGATCGTCAGCCGTGCCAAGGATTCCTGTCAATTGCACGGGCTGAATCGGGACCCATTCACCTGAGGGAACATCAGCCGCACTGAGATATTGCACGAAAGTGTCCGCCTGCTTCTGCGGATTTGGCAATTTCTCGGATGACCATACTGAACGAAGCCAATCACTATTTACGGGATACCAGTAGTCCTTATGGAAGTACGGCTGCATCCGCCTGATAGCATGGCTGGTGATGTACCTGAGATTTGGCGATTTGTCGAACTCATTGCCCATGTGACGCTTGAAGATCTCAATCGGGAACGCTCCAATATAAAATTGGCCGCATCGCGGGCAGTTGAACACGATCATCCCCGAAGTCTTGTCATCATAGTTCAGCAGTTGGGCTCTGCATACCCAACAAGATGAGCCATCCATCCAAACCTCCTCAGATTGAGCACCCCGGGCACAGGCCTGAATAATTTTCCCCCTTTTTTTTATTATCCTCGTAAGGGGTGAGCTTTTCAAGCTGTTTAGGGGGAAAGGTGCTCTTTGAGGAATGACGGATATTGCATGTTGTGTGCGCAAGTGCGGAGACTAACACGTTGCTGCATTTTTATGGCCTCAACGGGAACTATTTCTCACGAAAACGATCTTTAAGCTTCTTCAATGATTCCTCGCTGGGGGCACTGGGGGTGAGGCGGCCGGCGCTGAGTATTCTGCGGTGAATGGGTGGTATATCCTCGGTGTCGCAATAGAGTAGACATTTGACAAGAGAATCGACCAAAGCTGCGCCTAACTCTGCAACTAGCTTTGCTGCTGCATTGTTGTCAATGGCGATTATCTCATAGGTTTCGTAAAGCTGGACCCAGGTATCTTCGGGAAAAAATGTTGTGCCCGCAGGGATAAAGAAAAGACTGCGATCCTCAATGCATCCAGGGGTTGACGGCTTATCTTTTTGTTGGGTCGTGGTTTTCACGAAAATAGCAGGTTGGTTCGCCTTGGGTGAGTTGAGCAAAATAATGTACTTGGCGCCGTAAAAGCTATCTTTGAATTGAAATTTCTTGTGAAGGTAGACCGCGCCCCGTTGCACTAGTCTACCCCAAATGCCTTGTGCATTTCGGATATTTCTTCCATTCTTTCGTTGGCCTCCTCAATCGTAAGGCTCTGTGGGGTGCGGTCGATTGCCAAGAGAAAATCGATTCGCTTTCGCTCTCCTTTCTCCACCAGGGTCTTATGCCAAGGTTCATTGGGCAGGTGCGCAACCTCGACTGTGAGCTCCGCCGAAGTATCGTAGAAGATTTCTGCTATTTGTTCCAGAAGCCTCGTTTCTCTCTTGGTGAAAAACTCAGAGTCGAAATCTTTCTTGACGACGATTTTTTTGAAATTGTCATAAGGAATAATACCGATGGCGGAAGCTAAATCAGGCCGCATACCCTTCGTTAACTCGAACCACAATGCCTGAGGTACAGGACCTTTCTTCCATGCGAAATAATCCATTCCCGTAACCGATTTGCCAGTCTGCTTAAAATGAGTGAAATCCAGGAAGAAAAGAAGCTTCATTAGCTTCGTTACGCCGCATTTTTCCGTATGGGAGGCGAAATAAATTATCGCGTTTATGAGTTTTTCTCTTCGGTAGGTCCGTATCATGTGGCTCTCTGCCCTTTCTAGTGGAGCATAGGGCGGGTTACCGCGCGTCGAGTCGCGTGCGCATCGGCGAGAGGCGCCCATGCACATGAAAATAATAATCGGCAGAAGCTAAATCCACGTGAACATTTTCATGAGTGCGATGAAACGTATCACAGTGACTTCACCATGGCAATCGTTAGATGACCAGATCAGAAGCCGGGCGCCACACAGATTAGGCAGCATGGATTTGAAACCACAGGACTCCTCCCCAATGCCCCTTGGTCGATTTTCTAGCCCAGGCCTGTGTGATTTAATCGTCCAGAAAAATTAAGCCCGCGTTCGAGATACACTCGAAGTCAAACAACCTGAGAAAACCTGAGATTCTGGCCGCGAGAACTTGAGAAAACTTGAGATTTTGATGCTGCAAAAAACTAATAAAACCTAAGATTTCATGCGCTGAAATCGCCGGGAAAAGGATTCAAAAAGCATTCAAATTCGAGCACTTTGCTAACCACACAAAGTCAACGAAACTCAACATTCATGCCGTTGCGCGGGGATACCGCTGCAATACCCGTGTCACCGGCGAGCTGCTCGAGCTGCGCGCCTCCTAAGAAATGCTAAGATCCAGGAAGCGATCTCACGCGCCCTGGAGCCCGAAACCTACACTCGTGACACATCCCGGTTTACCTGGCCTACCCTTCGATGAAGTTTTGAGTATCTCTCCTCGTTGTTGAGAAGTGAGACGCCAAAATCTTCGCCGTTTTCGAATCGTTTATTTACCGGGTCGCTGCAAACTGACTCTTGTGTATTCCGATGATTCCACCGATGTGCGGGTGATTGTCGGCATAAAGGGTCATAAGGTATTCGTGCTTATGAAAGTTGAACGGCCGGCCATCGAGGATAACAGGCGTCTTCTCGGCCCACGCCCCAAGTGAGCCGTAAGCCTTTCCGTCATCCCGGCAGTACTTCTGCTCGATCGAGGTCAAGAGCTGACCGAAGAGCATTTCTTTCCGTGAGCCGACGAATGATCTCATCTCTCGCTTCCGTTGAAACACTCCCGATTACCTCCAATACCTCAGCCTGAAATTGCTGGACCGCCCTCATATCGAAAAGCGCCTGGAAAATTTCGAGCTGCAGCTTCAATTGTCCCCGGATTTCCTGCATGGCTTTTAAAGCGAGTTCGCGCGGGTCCTTGAATCTGTATTCGGTGATTTCCTCTTCCTGCCCCCGAACCCTCACTTCGTTCGGATTCGCGCTTACACACCGGGCCGATGCGCCATGCTTCAAGTTCGCGCCCGATCCTTTGTGAGGGCGAACCCTCATTTCGTTCGGCTTTGCGCTATATGGTTTAACCTGCGTTCGACGCTTATAGTTCGCGCCCGATTCTTTGTGAGGGCGCACCTTGATTTTCCGGACCTGAGATTCGAGTACCTGAAGAGCCTCGTCTTCGCCCCGGCTCCAGCGCATGAGCAGGTCGAGCACCTCGTTAGCGTTGCGGTTGATCTTCTGCAATTGGTCCAGCGCATTGATCTCGCGGTCAACAATCTTCTGGGCTGACCGGAGGGCTACATTCCGGTTTATGGCGATATTCAACGCCTTCAGCCGCCTGGACACGCTCCCCTTGTCGACTCCCACCTGGCGGGCGATCTCGGTGACGGTGTTCCCGTCCCTAACTAATTGAAGCAATTGGTTATTATCGATTCGGCTTTTCATGTGGCGACGTTTCCTTTTTTGTAAGCAACCGTTTTCAGTAAGGGTTCACCACGGAGGCACAGAGGACACAGAGGTAAAGTCCGACGCGGAGAGAGAGGGACACGGGGACACGGAGACAAGGCCCTCGCCGCGTCCCTCCCTGACCTGTCTATGGCCAGTCTCCCCATCACCCTGTCGGCCCTTGCTTTCCACTGCGTCTCCGCGCTGAACGGGTTGGAAATTCTTTCACGCGAAGACGCGAAGCCTGAATGCTTACTTAATATGTTTGAACCATGGCTTCTTGACCATGCCCAAGCATTTTCAGGATTCATGATTCGTTTCGATCCGGCAAAAGATTATCACGCGGTTTTTGGCCGTCCAAAACGGCGACCAGAAACGGCAATAGAAGCGGCAATAGAAGTGGCAACCAGAAGCGGCAAAATGAAGGCATGGAAAAAAATATTGAGGGATTGAGGAATTGAAAAACCCGCAAATGCCCTTTTAGCGCTGTTACCCACCCATGGCCAAATGAGCGCGAGAAATGGCTATGGATTGGGGAATTTAGGAATTTAGGAATTAATCCCTGAATCCCTCAATTCGCAGTTGCTCAATTCTCGGCTCCAATATCACCGTTCAACTTGACCCTCTAAGAACGAAAATCGGCACTCGTTTCAATCACTTGGCTGTTTATTTCGTTGCCTGGCTTGGCCCAACCCCAACCTAACCGCCCAACCTAATCCGCCAGCACCCTATAAAATGGCCTCCGGCCTACATGCCCCTGGGTTCGACTCACCGTACCATTGCCGAAAACGGCTTACCCCAAAGGTTATAATATGCAAATCATATGTTTTGCAGCCGACCCCGCTCCGGGAATCTACATCTCAAGGAGTGTTAACTCGAGGGATGCCTCAGACGGAGGTTAGTTCGAAGCTTTGTTATTACCTACAGCGCCAAGATATGGACTTACGTTGACTGTAGGGAGATGGCTTTCTCAGAGGTGAGATTTGCCGAAATTCTCCGTTCGGCATTTCCACTTGCACGTTTCGATGGGGATATCGTAAAATCCATTTACTTATCACGCTCCACGACTTCTTCCGTGCCCGATGCAGTCTGTAAGTGGTTCGATTCTGGTGTTAGCAGTCATGTGATCAAAACTTACCAGCCTAGCTCTTTCATAGGAGGAGTACTTCGATGAAGTGTCTCAAATGTGGAGCAGAGCAGCCGGAAGGATCTAAGTTTTGTGGCGATTGCGGCGGCAAAATGGAGATACCCTGCCCAAAATGCTTGAAAGCCAATCCCTCCGAGAACAGTTTCTGCAATGAGTGCGGACACGATCTTCGCAAACCCAACGAAGCCAAACCTCTGGATTTAAACCGGCCCCGCTCCTACACTCCAAAACATCTCGCCGAAAAGATCCTTACCACGCGCAGTTTCATCGAGGGTGAACGCAAGATCGTCACTGTCATGTTCGCGGACGTGGCCAATTCCACCGCTATGTTTGAGAAGTTAGATCCCGAGGCGGTTCACGAGATTATGGACGGTTGTTTACGCCTCGTCCTGGACGAGGTCCACAGGTACGAGGGGACAATCAACCAATTTCTTGGCGATGGTGTAATGGCCCTTTTCGGCGCTCCCATCGCCCACGAAGATCACGCACAGCGGGCCTGCCACGCTACGCTGGCGATTCAGAAGGCCCTGGCGCCATACGCCGAGAGTCTTAACAACCGTTATGGAATTGACTTCAAAATGCGCATCGGCCTTAACTCCGGTCCAGTCGTGGTCGGTTCCGTCGGTGACGACCTGCGCATGGATTATACGGCCAAAGGGGACACGGTGAACCTCGCCGCCCGGATGGAGGCCGGCGCCAAGCCTGGTAGAGTACTGGTTTCAGAGCACCTCTACAAACAGGCTAAAGATTTCTTCGAGTTCGAGCCGATCGGCGAGGTCCAGGTAAAGGGGAAAGAAGAACCTGTCGAGGCGTACCGGCTCGTAAGGCCGACGGAGGTCCAAACGAGGATTGCCGCCTCGGCTGCCAAAGGCCTTACCAGCTTCGTAGGCCGCACGCGTGAAATCGAATCTTTAAGAGAAGCATTCGAAAAAGCGAGGGCAGGAGAAGGTCAGGTCGTCGGTATCGTGGGCGAAGCTGGAGCGGGCAAATCGAGACTGCTCCTTGAGTTCAAAAATTCCCTCCCCCATGACGAGTACCGTTACTTTGAGGGTCGGTGCCTTCACTATGGCGGATCGATGCCCTATTTGCCAATTCTGGACGTTCTCAGGTCCTTTGTCGGAGTGAAGGAAGGCGAACAGGAACACGTGGTCAGGCAGAAGCTCAAGGAGAGAGTCCTTGGGCTTGACGAGGGCCTCAGGAACATCATCCCGCCGCTCCATGAACTGCTGTCCCTCAAAGTTGACGATGAAGCATACGAAAAACTCGATCCGAAGCAGAAAAGGGAAAAGACCTTCGAGGGCGTTCGGGATCTACTGATCCGAGGCAGCCAGGACCAGCCTCTGGTTTTGGCAGTCGAAGATCTCCAGTGGATCGACAGGACCACCGAACAGTTCCTTGGTTACATGATCGGTTGGCTCCCTAGGACCAAAATCCTCCTGCTCCTTTTATACAGGCCCGAATATACCCATCAGTGGGGGAGCAAGTCCTATTACAACAGGGTCGCGGTTGGGGAACTGTCCATGATCAGGAGTGCGGAACTGGTTGCAGCGATCCTGGAGGGCGGAGATGCGGCGCCCGAACTGAGGGAACTGATTCTCGGCAGGGCGGCGGGAAATCCTTTTTTTATAGAAGAGCTTACCCTTTCCCTTCTTGCAAACGGCTCCATCCAGAGAAAGGGGGAGAGCTTTTTTCTGGCGAAAGATGCATCCGGCGTGCAGGTCCCTGACACCATTCAGGGGATTATAGCAGCACGCTTGGACCGTCTGGAGGAAAGCCTGAAAAGGATCGTGCAGGTGGCGGCGGTGATCGGGCGAGATTTTGCCTTTCGCATCCTTGATATGATCACTGAGATGAAGGAGGGACTCAAATCAGGACTGGTTAACCTGCAGGGATTGGAATTTATCTACGAAAAGAGCCTTTTTCCCGAACTGGAATACATCTTCAAACATGCGCTCACTCAGGAGGTCGCCTACAACAGTTTGCTTGTCAAGAGGAGAAAGGAGATCCATGAACAAATAGGCCAGGCTATTGAAAACCTCTATGCTGATCGGCTGGAAGCATTCTACGGGATGCTGGCGTATCACTATTCCAAAAGTGACAATAGCATGAGGGCTTACGAATATCTGAAACTGTCCGCCAGGAAAGCTGTCGAACGGGAAGCTCTTTGGGAGGCATTCCTCTTGTACAGGGATGCAGCGGACACGCTGAATCAACTTCCAAAGACGCTGGAGAACAAAAGGGAACTGGTGCAGCTTCTCGTATCGATGGCTACTCCCATGAGGATGCTTGCTTATCCTGAAAATTCTGAAGAGTATCTTCAGCAGTGTGAGGACGCCACTAAGGAGATTGGCGATCAAAGGACCAACGCCAACGTACAGAGCATAATAGGACTTTATCACTGCATGAAAGGAGATCCCGGTGTTGGAAGGGTACATCAGGAGAATGCCTTTCGAGAGGCGCAGAAATTAGAGGATGTAGGTCTTATCGTTGGAACAGGATATGACCTCACCGTCTCGCTTTTCATCCGAACGGATATGGCGTCCGTAGTTGATATCGCAGACAAGATCCTGCCGGTCATCGCAAAAGCGAACTGGCAGAGGGAAACGTTCGGACGCCCGGTAGTGGTGTATTCACTGACTCAGGCTATGAAGGGCTATGCAATGGCGAGCCTGGGAGACTTTCCAGGGGGAGAATCTTTTCTTGCTGAAGCTTTGTCCCTGGCTACTGAGCTTAACCACTTCGGGACTATTGGTATTGACGAGCTTAAGTACGGATGGTTCTTTGGAATGAAGGGGGAGGCGCAGGCTTGTGTGGATCACAGCCGGCAGGCAGTACGATTCATGGAACAAATCAAATCCATACTCTGGCTCGGTCAGGCCTACATAGGAATTGGTCAGGGCCACTATCTTCTTGGCGAATATGAAGAGGCGATAACGCATATTGAAAAGGGCCTGGGGATTCAGATCAAAATTGGCGCTCAAGTTCGGCAGGCTCGTTACTATCTGTTCCTCAGTATGATCTACTTCGAGACCGGTGACATGACCAAAGCCAATCTGAACGTTGAAAAAGCCCTGCGCCTGGCACAGAGGTGGGGAGAGTTGGAACATGAAGCCCTTTCAAAGATCATGCTTGGCCGCTTAGTGGCAAGAGGGGGTAAATTTCGTATCACTGAGGCCGAACAATTCGTGCTCGAAGGTATCCGGATATTGCAGGATCAACGGCTGAAACCGCACGCAGCAATCGGCCATCTGCATCTGGGGGAGCTTTATCTGGACGTGGGGCACACGGAGAAAGCGTACCAGCCGCTCAACAAGGCAGACGCCATGTTCCGGGAAATGGGTATGAAGTATTGGCCGGGAAAGGCGCAGAACGCGCTGGCGAAGCTGTGACGAATTAGTGTTCGCTTCTAAGTATCCCCCGAACTGACGGGAAAGGTGGTTTTCGCTTCGATGCCCCGAAGACAACCCATGCGTTATCTCGGGCAAAAATTTCATCTGAGCATGCAATTTGGATACATGGAGGCAGAAGTTGATCCATTATTCCGGATTAAAGGTAAAATCGATATGGGCAAATAGAATTTTAATCATGTCAACATTGGAGGTGCAAACATGCTGAAGCGCGTGGTGGTGTTAAAATTCAAAAAGGATGTGCCCGAGTCTGAGATAGCCGGCATAGAAAAGGGATTAGCGGGGCTTCCAGGGGTAATCGCCGACATAGCGGGCGACTTCCAGTTCGGCAGGGATGTGCTGCGCTCAGAGAGGTCTTATGATTTTGCCCTGGTAACGGAATTTGAAAATATTGAAGCTATCCAGCGTTACAGGTCTCACCCCGCGCATCAGGAAGTATTGAAAAAACTCCTGGAACATTGCGACAGTATAATTACCGCCGATTTCGAGATTTGAAACTCTAACGTATGTGCAAAAACTCCGGTTTTTTATCCTAAGGTCTTTAAGGGCGAAAAATACAAGCTGCATTTTCTCCCAGGATGGAGTCAATCTCGGGGTCAGAGAGGCCTGAATTCTTCATTTCGCTAAAATAGTGCTTCGGAGAAAACAGGGGATAATCGCTACATCTCTCCTCTGTACGTAACAAAATAGATGATTGACCCTGGAATGATCTGGGGCATTATCTGCCTGTTATTTCTGGTGAAAACGCAGAAAAGAAGGCAGCTATGTTCCCAGAGTTTTCTTCAGAGTACATCCAACCGGGCCGGGCGCAACCGATCCATTCAAAACACGATCTCCCATTTCGAAGACAAGCCCGAAACCCCGCCAGAGAGGTATTTGAGAAAGTTGCACTCAAGCTCAAAGAACTAGATCTACCTGGAATCGAGCACGCCGAAAAAAGAGAGAGGGGGTCACACCTACACTCCACTCCAGAGAGAGGGGTCACACCTACACTCCTGACAATGGCGGGGCAGACAGACTGGTTGCAGAGGAGATGAAACAGAGCAAAGCTGTTGGAATGCTTGAGAGGGAGCTCGGGGCGTGAAAGGTGTAGGTTTGACCCCTCTCTCTCGTTAAAATTGATAAGCCGCCAAGACTCCTTTGCCGTAGTTTTCCGAGGTTTTCTGAGGTCAGCAACGCGACTCATTCAGGATTATTTGGGACATAGCATTCAACATACGGTAGTATACACGGCGGCAAATCCGGCAAGGTTTGAAAGGTTTTGGCGATAGGGCAGGAAAATGCTTCAGACGTTTGAACAGGTCGATACGATCCGTAAGGATGTAGCGCGAAGGATAAGCCAGAAGCGCAAATCCGAATTCGGGCAGTTTATGACCTCCGCGACGGTTGCCCGCTTTATGGCGTCCCTATTCTCCCCTTCAACCCTGCAGACAGCGCGGCTTTTGGATGCGGGGGCCGGGACCGGCTCACTATCCGGCGCTTTTCTGGATCGTTTTTTGTCGCATGGCTTTGGATTTCGCAAGGCTGAGGTTACAGCCTATGAAATCGACGCCAGCTTACGCAATCACCTATACCGGACACTGGCCGAGTATCAGGGTGAGCTTGCCATAGATTGTTCTATATTGCCGGGTGACTTCATTGAAGAAGCCGCAAGGCTGATTCTTGAAGGTAAGCCACGCTTTTCTCATGCGATCATGAATCCCCCCTATAAAAAAATAAACAGCAGCGGCCGGCACCGGCTTTTGCTTCGCCAGGTCGGGATTGAAACCGTCAACTTATATTCCGCCTTTGTTGCCCTTGCCATCATACTTATGCAGCCAGGCGGCGAGATCGTGGTGATCATTCCCCGCAGCTTTTGCAATGGCCCTTATTATCGGCCCTTTCGTGAGCTTCTTCTTGCTAAAACCGCCCTTAAACGGATGCATTTGTTTGGCGCGCGAGATCGGGCTTTCAAAGATGACGATGTTTTGCAGGAAAATATCATCATCGTGCTAGAGCGCGGCGGCGCACAGGGAAGCGTCACTGTCTCCACATCGACAGACGACACATTCACCGACATTGAGACCCGCACTTACCCCTTTGACCAGATCGTACTGCCGGGTGATCGGGAGCACTTCATTCATGTTCCGACGTCTCCCGAACACAATCAAACTGAGATTTCCCCAGCTATCCGCAGTTTTCTTGTCGAAACAGGCCTTGAGGTTTCAACCGGCCCGGTTGTGGATTTCAGATTAAAAGATCATCTCCGGACCATGCCGGAGCGTGGCGCCGTGCCCTTGCTCTATCCTGTTCATTTTTCGGGGCAGTCGATTCACTGGCCGAGGGTTGGCATTAAAAAGCCGAATGCCATTGTCCGGAACGATCAAACCAAAAAATGGCTTTATCCTAACGGCTGTTATGTTGTGGTCAGGCGGTTCTCATCCAAGGAGGAAAAGCGCCGTATTGTGGCTACTGTCGTTTATCCCAGCGCCTTTAACAGCCCCATGATCGGTTTAGAAAATCACCTCAATGTTTTCCATTACCGCCGCAAAGGGATTCCGGAGAACCTTGCGCGGGGCTTGTCGGTATTTCTGAACTCAACTCAAGTTGATCTGCAATTCCGCCGTTTCAGCGGGCACACACAGGTAAACGCGACAGACCTGCGCCTGCTGAAATATCCGAGCCGTGAAGCCTTGACCAGCCTTGGCGTGTGGGCCGAAGCACAGGGTGAACTGACCCAAGATAAAATTGACCGAAAAATAGAAAGCCTCGCATGGGCAGAATACGCAACATAAAAAGTGCTATTCAGGTCCTCGCCGCTCTCGGTCTTCCCCGAACACAACAAAATGAACGTTCAGCGCTTTGTTTATTGGCGTTGCTCAATCTGACCCCCGACAAGACTTGGGCGCAGGCTGAAAGCCCGCTTGTCGGCATCACGCCCATGATGGATTTTGCGCGGGAACACTATCGCAAGGAATACGCGTCCAACACGCGCGAAACCTTCCGGCGTCAGACCGTCCATCAATTTGTGCAGGCCGGAAGTAGCAACCTATAATCCCGACAAACCCAATAGGCCCGTTAACCCAACTTCCGCAGTTGTGAAGGTTAAGTTGTTGATATTTCACAATCTGAGGTCAAAAGTCGTCACTACAAATTGTGTTTTTCAAATCTTCGCGGCAAGCTCAGTTTGAGCCTCTGCA
>JBEKQE010000101.1:0-17915 GCA_049520035.1 Syntrophobacteraceae bacterium
CTTCCAGTCGCCCTACGGGCTCCTTCCAGGTTGCGAACCCCCAGGGGCCAGATTGTTTCGTCTCACTCTACCTGGACACGCCAGATTGCACAATCATAGGGGCTAGACTACCGGAGCTTTCTGCTTCTCGCTTCCCGCTTCTTGCTTCTTGTCTACGGTGGATCTTTTCGTAACCAGCTCATTCGGAGAGTTCCACTTTCAGCACTGCGGGTGAACTCTTGCCGTAAACGTCAGGCTCGTACATTTCTTCGGCGCGAGCCGGCAGGGCCGTGAATTCGCCCGGAGCTATCGCCTGAGCCGTGTACGAGAGATAATAATGTCCGGCGCCGAGCCGCTCGGAATAAAACCGGGCGGAATCATGCCGCAACTCCTTGTGGTAGAAGCTCCAGCGGGATATCCCGAAGCTCATCCAGTCCGTGTAGCGGCTGCGCAGTGACTCCGGGGCGAACGGAGATTCACCTTTTTGTGCGTCAACTTCCGAGGAGGTGGCGAGTTCCCTGTTTACTGGTTCCAGGCCGCCCGGCACGGGGTCCTCCACAACCACGAAGAAGCGCTCCGAGGGCACGGATACGAACAGATCGACCCTTATCAGATCGCCAGTCTTGAGCTGGAGGGGATTTTGCGCAAGGACCCATTTCCCGTCGTGTTCGACACTGTATTCCCTGTGAATTTCAATCCCGTTGTCGATCGAATCACCGCTCATTTGGGCCGGCTCATAGGAGAGCACCGTATCATAGTATAGCCTGCCCTCCCCCTCCTTGCGCACCGTCACGGCCGTTTTTCGCCCGCGATCCGAATCCTGTATTCGGTAATCGAATTTCAGGGGCTTGTCCGCAGAGCTCTCAAAGCTGCCCTGGCCGATTGGTTGCCGATCGAGCAGCGCTTGAAAGCTTAACTGGGGCTTTTGCGTTTCGAACGCTTTGCTGTAGCGAACGGCCGCCATTGCCGCAAAGAGGTTCTCCTGGGTCGAGGCCCAGTGATCCTGGCCTCTTCTGCTCGATGAGATCGTCGCCATCAGTCTTAATGGGATATCACTGAGATCGTCGGCAGGGCTTTGGGTCCGGTAAGATAGAAAAGCCATCAGAATTGCTGCATGGTCTCTGACCGGCGAGGAGAGGATGGAGCCCAGCGCCGAGTCAGGCTGCTCGGTAAATCTGATTGTCCCGCTGCTCTGGTCGGAGTGGGAGAGGATGGTTTTTACCACCTCTTTTCTCATTTCGAGAGTATCGGGCACTTTAGTGAGGGCTTCCAGAAACACGGCCTTGCCGAAAAGATTCATCTCCGGCAGGCGCATGTAGTGGCGTTCGAGGTCGGCGCGCGAGATTTTGCCGATATCGGCCAGGGCCGACAGGGCGAGCGCCCTTACGTTGGAAAGAACACTCCGGGAAACGGCGTCTTCCGATTCGTCGCGCTTCAGAAGATCGAGAAGATACTGTGTGAGTTTTTCCTCGACCGGAAGGGGAGGCGCGTGGCCCGACTCCCTCAGCCAGTTGAAAGCCTTGGCCGTAAAAGCGCTCAGAAAGGGGCTTACATAGTCATCTCGGGGCTGGTAGAAAGCCATTCCGCCGTTGGGGGCCTGAAACTCGGAGGCGGTTGCAAGTATCTTGTCCGCCTCTCCCGGGGCGTTCTGCCATGAGAAGGAATTCGAAAAATAGGGCGCAAGGCCGGTGGCCGCACTTGCCATGACCGCCCGGCTTATCTTCTGCTCCCAGCACTCGAATGAGTAGACTTTCATGAAATCGAAGGGTCCCTCCAGCCCTCCAAGAATGGAGGGCGACAGCCCTATGCTCAGCAGGCTCGAGTCGGGACGCATGTTCTCGGGGAATTCAATTCCCTGAGAAGCCTCACCCGTCAGGATGGTCCCGTAGGCGGCAGCGACGTTTCGGTCAAGGCGTGGAAGAACTTTCAGAGTGTGCCTCAAACCGTCCCGGTCCAGATCGTCACCGGCCTGCACAGTGAAAACTATTTCACCCTTACCGGCGGCCTCTACCGGCAGCCGGACCGTATAGCGCTTATATGGCTCAGCCGCAATTGTTTGCGTAGTCGCAGCGACAGCGTTTTGCGACTGCCCGGACTGGCCTGGGACAACCTGGCCTTCGGCCGTGATTTTCACTTCGATATTTCTGCTTTCACCCGTCCGGTTCATTACCGAAAAACCGGCTGCAAAACTATCTCCCGCCAGGACCTGGTTGGGGAGCACAGGCCTGATTTCAGTAAGCTGATTCACTTTGAAGGTGGACTCTCCCAAGCCCATGCGATCGTCCGGAGATACGGCCATTGCCAGCACGCGCCATCCCGTCAGATTATCCGGCACCTCAAACTCGACGCTCGCCTTGCCTTCTGCACTGACACGAATGGATGGGTTCCAGTAGCTTACGAACTTGAAGACCGAGCGCATGCCGAGATCGAACCCGGCGGCGGCCGCAGGAGACCCTCCCTTTTTCTCCAGCTTCTCCCTTCCCACCAACTGCATTATCAGGTTGTAATTAACGAGGTCCAGATCCTCCAGCTTATAGAAACCTTCGTAGGGATCGAAAGCGCCTCTTTTCTGGCGCAGAAGGTCGAAAACCGACTCATCGAGCACGGCGACCGCAAGTTCTATGGGTGGGATCGGCTCGCCGGGCGAAAGATTTCGCGGGCGGGCTTCGAACTCGAGTTTTACAGTCTCGCGCGGTTTATAGGTTTCTTTGTCGGTCCTGCATTGTACTTCAATCTCCTTGAACTGGTCCTTGACCCCGAGCTTCGCATAACCTATGCGAAAGACCGGTTTGCCAAGGTCTTCGCCTCCCGGCCCAAGAGGCTTTTCAACTCTCGGGGACATCACCATCACGGAGATATAAAATCCGGGCAGGTAATCGGGCAGAACCGGGATATCGATTAACTCGGCGCTGTGCTCCAGGGTTTTCACCCAATGTTCCAGCACTCCGTAACGCTCCACGGTGATAAGGGCCTTTGCGCCCGGAAACGGGTTTTGCACGAAAACCCGCGCCGTATCGCCCACGTGGTATTCTTCCTTATCGGGATAGATATTCAGCAGGTTTCCTTCCTCTGTCTTCCAAAGAACGTGACTTTCCCCCGAAACCCAGCGCCGCATTGCGGTTTTGTGCACGCGGCCCTTGGAGTCTGAAACACTGGCCACTATTCTTATCGTTCCGGACAGCTTCGGAGTGAATTCGAAGCTCTGGGGTTCATTGCCGGATAAAACGGTCAAGGTCTCAACCGGCGTCCACTCCTCCTCGTATTGCGTCACGTAGGCGTCTCCAGCCCCCTTGACTCGAGCGGCTTTGGTCTGCAGTTTCTCAACATCGATTCGCACCTGAGCGCCGGGGACGGTGTTTCCAGCCTGATCCGCTACAATGTAGGAGGTCCCGGCGGGTTTTCCTTCCTGGAGGACCCAGTCCTGCTGACTGAGTCCTACAAAACGGTCACGCCCAAAGCAGGCTGCCGTCGCGCGGCCTGCGACAGATTTGCCCCGTTCGTCTTTTACAGAACTCTCGACAGTGAGCCGCCCATAGTAGACCGGCAGTTCGGCAAGGGTAAACTGTGTCTCGAAATTGCCGTCATTGTCAAGTTTGCCTTTTGTCTGGAAAACGGTTTGAACTTCGGGCCTGGTTTCTCCGGACCCATCTTTATCGGCTCTTTCGACAACGTCGAACTGGAAATCACGGGCGACAGGGTTATCGGGCCGAAAAGGCTGGGCCTCCACAGACGCCGTAACGCCCAGGTCCGCACCTCCGTATGGCCCCCCGGCATGGAGTTTGGCTTGAGTCGAGACGGTTACCGGCTCACCGGCACCCAAAATCTTCCCATTGAGCTCGGTGGTGACCCGAAAAGGCGAAGGCGTAAAGTCGCTTACAAGCACCTGAAGCGGTTCCAGGTTCAGCTTGGCGAAATTGGACTCAAGGTGAAAATTGTAGTATCCGACCGCGCCGTTGTTAGGAATCAGAAACTCCCCGTCCATGGCGCCGAATTCTGAAAGTTCAATGTTATCGCGCTGAAAGATAACCCTTGAGGCGGGGTCCAGGACTTTGAGGTTGTAGGACGCCGCAGGCGGCTGGATAAAGCGCCGGTTTGCCTGGTCTCTGACATAGATTTTGTACTGAACCGTGTCCCCTAACTTGTAGATACCCTGCGCGGTGGCGCCCCAGGCGCGAATGTGCCCGTGCAGCGACTGCATCCATGAGGGGATATACTGATAGTTCGCTCCCTCCGAGTCGACCCGGAAGTGATACATCAGCGGGACCAGCGCCATATCGTTTCCTTTGCGGCACAGCACGAGGAACCTTTGAGCACTGTCGCTCGTATAACCCTCAGCGAGTTTGAGCGCAGGATCGATTTCCGAGGTCCCCGCGAGTTCGGCTATGCCGTTTGAATCGGTAACCGCTGTTGAAAGAGCTTCCGGCTGAGTTTCGAAATCTTTATAGGAATCTTTCCGGACCTCCACGCTGACTCCGGGGACCGGCTGGCCGGTCTGAAGGTCGGTAATCCAGACCAATGTGTTGAAATGTCCCATCTTTACATGAACATGGAAGGGGGTTACCTGCGCAAAAAACCAGTTTGGCTCCTGCTCCTGGCCCTGCTCCTGCCCCTGCTCCTGCGTCTTCCGATGAATGGGTGGGCGCGGCGAAACGGTCCCTGTGATGACCCCCGACTCAGCAGGAATAAGCTTTCGTACTCCCAGCGGTATTACAGTCGTGACGTCTCTGACCCTGGGGCCGGGAAGCGCCGCCAGTTTTGGGGGAGATTTTCCCGCTGCTGTAAACGTCTGGTACCTGAGATCGATCCTGTCGATATTACTCGCAAAGACGGGCAAATCGGTATCGATCCCCTTCTCCAGCACAGACATGTTCTTGTAGAGGAGCAATTCAGGCGGCAAATGGTCCATCGCAAAAGGCATGTCGATGGCTTTGTCGATCTGTCTTCCAAATTGATCCCTGAGGCTGTTGGCTTTGGCATGGATTCGGTACTTACTGAACGGTTTGAGGGATTCGTTTTCAAGCTCATAGGTGAAATAACCGCCCTTTTCAGGCAGCACTCTGAGCCTGGAGTATGCTTCGTCTTCAGGCAAGAAGTTACCGGCCGTCGCGCCCTTTGTGCTCATCGTAACAGAGACTTTCTCTTTAAGTTCCGATTGAGCTACCGGAGAGGTGAAGAGCAGCGAAACAGGGCTTTCAGGATTGCATCTGACTTGAGGCAAATGGCTCGAAACGCTGCGCTCAGGGCTAATGATTGACGCGATGCCGCTCAGGTCGAAGCACTGTAGACCCACGAACCGGAACCGCCCAAGTGTGCGAAAGTTGAAGACCGCCCGGCTTTCGACGCCGGGTTCAGTCCCAAGTGTAGATAGAACTCCCGGTTCGACCACGAGTTGTATGTCTTTGTCCGGAGGAAGATCGCCCATCGGGCTCAACAGCCAGTTAAGTCCCGATTTCTCATACCTGTCATACTGGTGGTCCTCCAGAACTTTCGCCCCAACTCTTAAGCCTGCCTGCCCCCTGAAGAATGCGTGCGCTTCTATAGAATCTTGCCGGACAGCCTGCTCGAAACGAACCCTGATTTGCGGCTTTACAGGCGACAGCCAACTGTCGAATACCGCGAAGCTGGTTTCGGGACGCTTTGTTATGAAAGAGTGAGTGACCGGTTCAGCCAGAACTGCCCCGTCCGCCGACTTGATCTCAGGCCTGACCGTGATGCTGTAACATGTCGATGGGGCCATGGCGTGCCGCTCGTCCAGTTGACACGCCAGATTGGAAGAATTCAGCCATCGCCACTGGCACGAAAGGGCCGGTTCAATGGAAATGGGTATTTCTGAAGCGTTCCGTTCCATTCTGCCGAGGGGCACGACCGGGCGGTTGAATTCGAAGACGATCTGCCTCCCCGGTGGGATATCGGCGCCCGAAGGCGTAATGCGAGTTATCTTCAGCGCCTCCCCCGGGCCGCTTTCATCGGCGGGCGCCGAGCCGGTCATCAAGAGGCTCAGGATCACGAAAAGCCCGATGAGAACCACGCATGCCGGATTTGTCACTACAAGGTTAAACCTTCCTCTAATCGACTCTCGCTGAGACATAGGCCCCTCCATGGTCAATGAGATAAAACCATCGAGTCAATATACAACGAATTTACATAGTTTCGCGATCAAGATTTCTCGCTTTGAATTCCAAGCCGGACTGGTATATTTTGGAATAATGAAAATATCGGTCATTCTTGCCCATCCCGACGGCGGCAGTTTCAACCACGCCATTGCGCACGCAGCAGTCGAGCAACTTGGGAGTATAAGTGGACATGAGGTGTTTTTCCATGATTTGTACGAGGAGAAATTCGATCCTCTGTTAATCAGGCAGGAAATACCTGAGGACGCACATGTGCCGGAGCCGATCATGAGGCATTGCAGGGAAATCGCCGAAGCCCAGGGTATTGTCGTGGTTCATCCGAACTGGTGGGGCCAGCCTCCGGCCATACTGAAAGGCTGGATCGACAGAGTGCTGCGTGCTGGTGTTGCGTACGAGTTTGTTGAAGGGGATTTGGGCGAGGGAATACCAAACGGATTGCTGAAAGCCGGAGCGGCGGTGATATTCAATACGTCCAACACCGAAACTGAAAGGGAGAAAAATGTCTTTGGCGACCCTCTCGAGACAATTTGGCGCAACTGCATCTTCGGCCTTTGCGGCGTCACCGGCTTTTACCGCAGAACCTTCAGTGTCATTGTTACAAGCACGGCAGATCAACGGAGACAATGGCTCGATGAGGTAAGGAGAAGTATTGACAGGTTCTTTCCGAGGTCCATATAACAATCTGCTTCACCGGACCGCCACACAGGAACCGGAATGACAAAAACCGGCCGTTCCACGGAAAATCATAAGCGCATAGCGGTCATTATAGGAGCTTCATCCGGCATAGGCAAAGCTCTCGCGAGCGAATTGAGCCGTGAGGGCTGGCTGCTTGCCCTCGCGGCCAGGCGGATGGATCTTCTGGAAAAGATAGCTGCTGACTGCGGCCCCGGCACACTTATCCGGCGCGTTGATCTTATGGAAAGCGAAAAAGCCGCTGCCGCAATCGAATCCCTTCTCGATGAACTTGGGAGGGTTGATCTCTTCATCATAAGCGCTGGGACCGGCCACATAAATTTTGAACTGGAATGGAGCCTGGACTGCGACACGCTGCTTGTCAACGTCACGGGGTTCGTTTCCCTGGCGCAGGCGGCCATGCGGCATTTTTTCCGACAAGGGCATGGGCATCTGGTGGGAATTACGTCAATCGCCGCTCTGCGAGGTTTCGGCGGCGCCGCTGCTTATGCGGCTTCGAAGGCTTTCCAGTCGATTTATCTCGATGGCCTCCGAGATCTTGCCAGACTGCGCAAGCTTCCCATAACGGTAACAGAAGCACAACCAGGCTTTGTTGACACCGCCATGATGAAGGCCGCCCGCCCGTTCTGGGTTGCTTCGCCCGAGGTGGCTGCACGACAAATCCTGCGTGCCGTCAGAAGGGGGGCCAAACATGCCTACATCACCCGCCGATGGACGATTGTCGCATGGCTGCTCAAGTTGCTGCCACGGGCGGGGTAGGTTAAAGATAGTTTATACGCCTAATGATTACTTCATAGGGGCACGATGCATAAATGGTCTCAGCGCGTTTTGTTTTGTGCATCCCAGGCCCCTAAGGCCCTCCCAGTCGTGGGTGCACAGGAACACATTTTACTTGACCCAGGTGTTGCGGATCATTTAAAATATGTTATTCTGGCCCACTTGCGGGTGTAGCTCAGCTGGTAGAGCACAAGCTTCCCAAGCTTGGGGTCGCGGGTTCGAATCCCGTCGCCCGCTCCAGGTCGAGAAGTTCCCTTTTTTCAAGGAAGGGTTTCCCTTTTTGAGGGGGCTTGGAAGTCCATGCCTGCTTCGATCAGCGGATGACAACTATTCTGGATTCTGAGTTAAAGTAAGTTCCTAACTGGAATTTGAAAATTGTCGGTCTGCTGGAAGAAGTGGGTTGAATGACCCACTTTTTTTTTATAATGGACAGGACGCACGGCACAAGAGGCGTAGATTGGCTCAGCAGCTAAAAAAAGAAGACGAACTGATCGGTGAAACATGGAATCTTATTGAGCCGGTGATTGCCGCGCAGGGCATGGAAATACTGGAAATCGAATATCGACGCGAATCGGTCGGGTGGGTGCTGCGTATCTTCCTTGACAGCGAGCGGGGAATATCGGTTGAGGATTGCGCTGAAATAAGCCGGATAGCGGGTGATTTGCTCGATGTTGCTGACTTGATCCAGGCACCTTACAATCTGGAGGTTTCCTCACCCGGTATCGACCGGCCGCTGCGAAAGATCGAGCACTTTCAAAAGTATATCGGCGACATAATTGAAGTTCGCACGATATCTCCGATACAGAACCGGCGCAACTTCAGAGGGGAACTGAAACAGGCCTCTTTAGAGGGTGTAGCCATCGAGTGCGAGGCAGGGAGCTATTCGATTCCGATGGCCCTTATCGAGCGGGCTCGGCTTTTATATTTCGAATCGATGGAGCGCAAATCGTTTTGATAGGCGGTTTTAAAAAAAGAATTATCTTAAATATGGAGGTAACTTCTACTTATGGCCAGTGAACTCAAGCGGTTGATCGAGCAGGTCAGCAGAGAAAAAGGCATTGACCGCCAGACCCTGATTCACACTCTTGAAGAGGCCATCAAATCGGCCATCAGGAAGAAATACGGTTCCAAACTGGATCTGGATGTTACCTTTAATGAGGAATACGGGGAGATCGAGGCATTCCAGTTCAAGGAGGTGGTCGAAGAGGTAATCGACCCGGACAAGCAGGTGCTTCTCTCGGAGGCGTTAAAACTGGACAGTGAGAGCGAGATCGGGGACGAACTGGGCATCAGGATGGATACGGAGACGCTGGGCCGGATTGCTGCACAATCCGCCAAGCAGGTAATAATCCAGAAGATGAAGGATGCCGAGCGGGAAGTAGTCTATGACGAGTTCAGGGGCCGCAAGGGTGAGATTGTAAACGGCATTATCCAAAGAGTGGACAAAGGCGCCATTTTGGTAAATGTCGGTCAGGCCGAAGCCATCCTGCCTCAGAAGGAGCAGATCCCGAGAGAGGTGTTTCGGCAGGGAGACCGCATAAGATCGTATGTTCTGGATGTAAAAAAGATCAGCAAGGGCCCCCAGATCGTCTTGAGCCGGACCCATCCGCACTTTTTGATTCAGCTCTTCCATTCGGAAGTGCCCGAGATCAGCGAAGGTATTGTGAGCATCATCAGTGCGGCGCGCGAGCCTGGGTCCAGGGCGAAAATCGCGGTCATCTCGAAAGATTCCGACGTCGATCCGGTAGGCGCCTGCGTTGGGATGAAGGGAACCAGGGTTCAGAACGTGGTTCAGGAGCTGCGCGGCGAAAAAATAGACATTATTCCCTGGAACATGGATCCTGCCAAATTCGTGGTAAATGCTCTTGCCCCGGCCATTATATCCAAGGTCATCGTCGACCAGGCCAACCGGAGCATGGAAGTTATTGTGCCCGACGATCAGCTTTCTCTTGCCATAGGCAAAAGAGGGCAGAACGTGCGCCTTGCCTCCAAGCTCACCAACTGGCGAATCGACGTAAAGGGCGAAAGCCGGTACGAACGGCAGAAGCAGGCGGGCTATCAGTCGCTTCTGCGAATTTCCGGCCTTTCCTCTGAGCTTGCCGATAAGCTGTATGAATCAGGGATCGGTTCTCTTGAAGAATTTCTCGAGACCTCACTGGTCGAGCTTGAGGACACGACCCGTCTATCCGCTTCGATCCTGGAAATGATGAGGTTTGAGGCGCAGAGACTACTCCAGAAAGACGAGGAGCAGGGCGTCGGGGAGGGTCCGGAAGAACAAGACGAAAGTCAGCAGGAGTTAGAGCCCAATCCCGATCAGATTCAGGAAGGATAAACCAGATTGTCAAAGAGCGGCCAGATCCCTGTGCGCACCTGCCTTGCGTGCATGCGCAAGAAGCCAAAAGGGGAACTGGTGCGCCTTGGCCTGGACCCGGAGAGTGGGCGCGTTTTGATTGACGCCAAAGGAACGATGGAAGGACGGGGTGGATATGCCTGCCGGGAGTGTCTGCCCGATTTGCGCCTCAACAGGCGAATCCAGCGGGCCTTCCGCAACGGGGCCAAACAACTCTTTGTGGTGCAAAAATTACCATTAAAGAAATAAATCTAAATCCATAACCGATCTATATCGGCTGGAAGGTGAAATGAATACTGAAGAAAGTGTTTCAAAGGGGGAAGGTTTCATGACGAAACTAAGGGTGCATGAACTCGCAAAAGAGTTGAACATTGACAACAAAGACCTGATTGACCGGATCGAGAAACTGGGCTTTCAGGTCAAAAATCACATGAGTACGCTGACCGACAGCGCCGTGCTCAAGA
Source organism: Syntrophobacteraceae bacterium (assembly GCA_049520035.1). Classification (GTDB taxonomy): domain Bacteria; phylum Desulfobacterota; class Syntrophobacteria; order Syntrophobacterales; family Syntrophobacteraceae; genus SbD1. The sequence continues at coordinate 10,395 of JBEKQE010000101.1, forward strand.
TAAGGCAGCAATTCTCTGAAGTAAGACCCGGATCCGAAAAGGTGGAAGAGAAACGCATCGGGCGGGAAGTTATCCGAAGGCGCAAAAGAATCGATCTGCAGCCGGAGCCTGAAGCACCCCAGGGGCCAGCCGCAGAAGAAGTGCCCGCTCAAGCTGTAGTGGAAGGCCTCGAACAACCACCGATCGAGGTCCCAGTTGAGACTCCGCCCAGTCCTCCAGCCCAGCCTTCGGAAGCCCCCGCCGAAATCGATCTGAGAGAGACTGCTCCACCGGAGCGCAAGAAAGTCCCAGAGAGGGTAAAACAGGTTCCGCACCCCGAACGGAAACGCGAAGCCGCAAGAATAATCAAGCCGGCACCTTTGAGTGAGGAACCCAAAACCCCCGCATCCACACCAAGAGAAAAGGTGGAGCGCGTCGCTGTGTTGGAGCCGGCTCAAGCTGTGGCTAGACCTGTCGTCCCGCCCCCGATTCAGCCCGTTGCTTTAGAGCCAAGGGGTCTGACGCCCAAAGGGGCCGGCCTGCCAAAGGGCGCCGAGATTGCCGAAGATGAGGAAGAAGAAGACAGGGGGAGAAAAAGAGGCAAGAAAAGAAGACGCAAAAAAGCGAGAAAAGAGGAACCGGCAAGGATCATCAAGCTTCCCGAAATCATGGCCGAGGAAGCAGAAGAGGAGCCGGATCTCACCGAACTGGCCGCTCGCTTTATGGCCAGAGGGACCGAAATAATCGATCCTGCTCTAAGAGAGCAGAAGCGCCGCAAACCCGAAGAGGTGGAAAAGGCCAAAACGGGCCGCCGCAAGGAAGTCTTCCAGAAAGAAGACCTCTATACGAAGAAAGAGCTTGCCGCTCAGGATGACCGGGGGCGGGCCAGGGCGGGCGGGCGGGTATTCAAAGAGGCGTCTAAACCCGAGCCTGTTATCCAGAAGGTCGGTAAGAAGCGAATAAAAATAGATGAGGCCATTACGGTGGCAAGTCTTGCCAAGCAGATGGGCATGAAAGCCAGCGAGGTTATCAAGAAATTGCTGCTCCTGGGGCTTCAGGCCAACATAAACCAGGCTCTCGACTTCGATACGGCGGCGCTGGTGGCCTCCGACTTCGAATATGAAATCGAAAAGACCGCCTTTGAGGAAGATGACGTGCTTCATATGAAAGAGGACCGAGCTGAAGAACTGGTCGCTCGCCCCCCGGTAGTCACTGTCATGGGCCATGTCGACCACGGCAAGACTTCACTGCTCGATGCAATTAGAGACACCAAAGTAATCGAAGGGGAGGCTGGAGGCATTACCCAGCACATAGGGGCTTACCACGTAAGGCTGGATAAGGGTGATATCGTATTTCTGGATACTCCGGGCCATGAGGCTTTTACATCGATGCGCGCAAGGGGCGCCAAAGTTACCGATACAGTCATCCTGGTGGTAGCGGCCGATGACGGCGTTATGCAGCAGACGGTCGAGGCCATCAATCACGCCAAAGCCGCCGAGGTACCGATTATTGTGGCCATAAACAAAATCGACAAGCCCAACGCCAACGTCGAAAGAGTCAAGCGTGAACTCTCCGAGCAAGGACTCGTTCCGGAAGAATGGGGTGGCAACACCACAATGGTTGAAATATCGGCCAAAAAGCGGATCGGTATCGAGGACCTGCTCGAAATGGTGCTCCTCCAGGCCGAACTGCTCGAACTCAAGGCGAACCCGAAAAAGATGGCCCGGGGCAGAGTCATCGAGGCCAAGCTGGACAAGGGCCGGGGGCCGGCTGCCACGGTCCTGGTTCAGGAAGGGACGCTCAGGGCCGGTGACATTTATGTCTGCGGGATTTATTCGGGACGAGTCCGCAATATGTTCGATGGACGCGGGCAGAGAATAGATGCGGCCCAACCTTCCATTCCGGTCGAAGTTGTCGGTTTTTCCGGGGTGCCCAACGCGGGTGACGATTTTATCGTTCTGGCCGACGAAAAGCAGGCCAGAGCCGTCGCCGAGCACAGGCTTCTCAAGCTGAGGGAAAAGGAACTTTCCCGCTCGAGCAAGATTACTCTGGAGAACCTGTTCAATCAGATTCAGGAAGGCGAGGTCAAGGAACTTAAACTTATAGTCAAAACCGACGTGCATGGTTCTCTGGAGGCAATCGTCGATTCGTTGGTAAAGCTTTCGACTTCCGAGGTCAAGGTCAACATCATTCACAGCGGTACCGGTGCGGTCACAGAAACCGACGTTATGCTCGCTTCGGCCTCGAATGCTATCGTGATCGGCTTCAATGTGCGTTCGGATACGAAGGTTCAGGAACTGGCCGAGCAGGAATCGGTGGACATTCGCTACTATGATGTCATTTATCAGCTCCTCGATGACATCAGGAGCGCCATAGTCGGCATGCTCAAGCCAATCTACAAAGAGAACGTGATTGGCAGGGCGGAAGTAAGACAAACTTTTCATGTTCCAAAAATGGGGATGATTGCAGGCTGTTCCGTGCTTGACGGCCGTGTGGAAAGAAACGCCAGAACAAGAGTGCTTCGCGACAATGTAATCGTCTATGACGGAAAGATCGGTTCCCTCAGACGGTTCAAGGATGACGTCAAGGAAGTCAAGGCCGGATTCGAATGCGGTATAGGGATCGAGAACTTCAACGATGTCAAGGAAAGAGACATCCTTGAGGCCTATGAGATTCAGGAAATAAAACAGGTCTTTGAACCCGAGCCGGAGCGCAGGGCTGGTTCGTGAGGCGATCATGACCGTGGGTGTGGCTCTGGTGAGCTTCAGGCTTTATGAAATCCGCTCTCTCAAAGATAAGCGGAAGATAGTGAAAAGCCTGGTGGAAAAAAGCCGCAGCCGTTTCAACGTGGCGGTTGCCGAAGTTGCCGACCAGGATGTTCATCAGAAGGCATCCATTGGTATCGCTGTAATCGGCAACGATGGGCGCGTGTTGAACTCGCTTCTGGACCGGATAATCGATTTCATGGATTCGCTGAGCCTGGCCGATCTGGTCAGCCGCGAGATAGAGTTGATAACCATTTAAGTTGCGTGCTGGATGCGGGACAAAAGCAAATTGTAAGGATTATGGAATATAAACGTTCCGATAGAGTGGCTGACCTTCTCCACCAGGAAATCGCGGAACTTGTTTTCCGGCGTCTGAAAGACCCTCGCACAGCCAACATAACCATAAGCGGGGTTGAGGTTTCGGGCGATCTCAGGCATGCCAGGGTTTTTTTTTGCATTATGGGAGGGAGCACGGACGAGGATGCGAAAAGGAACGCAGGATCGGGGCTGGAGAAAGCAAAGGGTTTCATCCGCTTTGAACTTGGTCGGAGGTTGAGCCTGAGATATATTCCCCAGCTCGAGTTCGAGTACGATACTTCTTTCGAATACGGCGACAAAATAGAAAGACTACTGAAAGAGCTGCATAAGGATGAGTGAGCAAAAGACCTTTAAAATTCGGGAACTGATTTCGGCCATTCGAAAAAACGAACGATTTATGGTTGCCACCCACGTTCATCCGGACGGAGATGCAATCGGCGCCCTTCTGGGAATGAAACTCATTCTTGAACGCCTCGGAAAGAAGGTCGATATATATGCCCAGGACCGGTTTCCTCCGGAATTTGAGTTTTTGCCGCAAGCACGGGCAGTCCACAACAAACCACTTGAATCGGTCGAATATGAAGTGGCGATTCTTGTTGACTGCGGTGATTTCGAAAGAGTGGGCGAGGAGCTTTCGGAGTTCATCGGCAGGGTGGCGCCTTTCGTCATAAACATTGATCATCATATCTCCGACAAGCCGTTCGGAAACATTTACTGGGTGGAGACTTCGGCGAGCAGCACCTGCGAGATGTTATTCGATCTTTGCATGAGTCTATCGCTTGCGCCTGACGCGGACTTGTCATCGGTTCTCTATACGGGGATTCTAACCGACACGGGTTCGTTCAGGTTTTTGAACACGAACAGGCGCGTTTTAGAGATAGTTTCAGTTCTGGTGGAAATGGGGGCCGATCCCGCCCATATAGCTACCCAGGTCTATGATTCAGCCACCCCCGATAAGCTGAAGTTGCTTGCCCAAGTACTAGGGACCGTGGAGTTCCATGCCGACTATAGGATAGTGACCGCTGAGCTGAACCGCTCCATGTTTTCAGACTCCTCATCTTCCTACATGGATAGCGAAGGGTTCATAAATCACCTGCGCTCAGTGAAATCGGTCGATCTTGCAATCCTGTTCCGGGAACTCAGTAACGGATTGGTTCACATCAGCATGCGGTCCAGGGGAGGCATCGATGTAGCCAAACTGGCGCAACGGCATGGCGGCGGCGGCCACAGGGTAGCGGCTGCGTGCAGGATCCCCGGAAGCTTGCATTCGGTCCGGTCGATGTTTATCGGCGAGGCGGTAAGGTACATAAACTGATTTTGGGAAATGGGAATCACTCTTCAATAGGAAGCATTGGTTTTGGACCGGAATACGATCGGAGCGGAGCACACAGGCGGCGTACTCATTTTGGACAAGCCAGAGGGATTAACCTCGGCCAGGGCGGCCGCCAAGATAAAGAAGCTGCTCGCACCCCGCAAGATCGGCCATACCGGGACTCTCGACCCGTTTGCTACAGGCGTGCTCGTACTGTGTCTCAACGAGGCGACCCGAGCCGCCGACCAGATCACCAAGCTGAACAAGGTCTACAAATCGACCCTGCGTTTCGGCATTGAAACCGATAGCCTGGACAGGACCGGAAAGGTGATCAGGCAAAGCGCCCTCACTTTTTCCGAAGAAGATTTGAGCGAGGTTCTGCAAACTTTTTCAGGTGCGTGCGTGCAAACAGTTCCCAGGTTTTCGGCCGTAAGAGTCGATGGGCACCGGCTCTATGAACTCAGTCGCAAGGGGATCGAAGTGGAGCGGCCCGAGCGCAAGATATACATCCACTCGATTGCGCTGCAATCTTTCAAGTGGCCGGAGGCGGTAATCGAGGTCTGCTGCTCGAAGGGCACATACATCAGGCAGCTTGCCTCGGATATAGGACAAAAATTGGGAAGCGGAGCGCACCTGTCGGCTCTTAGACGTACGAGCGTCGGGCCTTTTACCCTTGAGCGGGCAATCAGAATGGATGGAGAGACTTCCGCTGTATCTGCGGCGGCGGGGATTATCGGTCTCAATGAAGCTCTTTCCCATCTACCAACGGCTTTGATGGGACATAGAAAGTTCCTGGGCCTGTTGAGAAACGGACAGCTCGATCCGGAATGGGAAGAAAAACAAAAAGAGTGCTTCTGCACCTATTCTGACGCTGTACGAATCGTGACGGGCGCACACCAACTGGCTGCATTGTGGTGGCCGAATTCCGCTCCGAGCGGATCGCGTCGCCTGCGTGTATTCCCATTTTGAAGTTGTTCCCGGATCGGCAAATTTGGAAGCTGATGTCTGCCAATTCCATTTTAACATCAAGGAGGAAAACAGCCGTGGTAATGACCCCAGAGAAGAAGAAGGAAATTATTGATGATTTCAGAGTGCACTCGGCCGATACGGGCTCTCCCGAGGTACAGATCGCTCTTCTCAGTGAAAGAATCACGTATTTGACCGAGCACTTCAAAAGCCATAAAAAAGATCACCATTCGCGCAGGGGGCTCTTGAAGCTTGTCGGGCAGAGGAGGCAGCTTCTTAACTATTTGAAGCGGAAAAACATCGAGCGCTACAACACCGTAATCGAACGGCTTGGATTGCGCCGGTAAGTTCCGGGCATCACAGCGCAGACACCCGCTTCTCAATGCATTGCGTCGCAAATATATTTTTGAAAGAAGGAAAATAGATGAAACATACAATACAAGTTGAGGTTGGCGGACGGTCCCTGAGCTTTGAGACTGGAGAAGTGGCCAGACAGGCCGGGGGCTCCGTTCTGATGAGATACGGCGATACGGTGATAATCGTCACCGCTACAAAGGAGGACCGGGTAAGGGAAGGAATCGATTTTTTACCGCTCTCGGTGGACTATCAGGAGATGAGTTATGCGGCAGGTCGCATTCCGGGAGGTTTTTTCCGGCGGGAAATCGGCCGCCCGAGTGAAAAGGAGACTTTGACCTCCCGTTTGATCGACCGTCCCATTCGCCCGCTTTTCCCAAAAAAATGGCCGTTTGAAACCCAGGTAATCGCCACCGTCATGTCGGTGGACATGGAAAATGAACCTGACGTGGTAGCCCTTACCGGCGCCTCGGCCGCTTTGCACGTGTCGTCGATCCCTTTTGGCGGTCCTGTTGCCGCGGTGCGTGTGGGCAGGGTAAACGGCGAATTCATAATAAATCCTTCAGCCAGCCAGCTTGCCCAAAGCGATATGAACATCATTGTGGCCGCAACCCGCGAGGCGGTCGTAATGGTTGAAGGCGGAGCCGGATTCGTGCCCGAAGAAGACATTGCCGATGCAATCATGTTCGCTCACCGGGCCATAGTGCCTGTGGTCAACGCTCAGGACGAATTGCAGAAACTCGTAGCGAGCACAAAGCAAGTCCCCCCCGAGGTGGTGAGTGACCAGGCCCTTATCGACAGGATTTCGGATTTGGCCCTGGCCGGGATGCGGGAAGTAATGAGCATCGCGGAAAAGCTGTCCAGGCGGGACCGCAAAAAAGAGCTGAAAACGTGGGTCAGGGAGCAACTCGCTGCCGATTATGCAGGCAGGGAGAAAGAAATCGAGGCAGCCCTTGACGACCTTGAAAAAAAGGTTGTTCGCGCCAAGATGGTCGAGCAGCGCTGCAGGATCGACGGGCGCGCATTCGACCAGGTCCGCCCCATTTCGATAGAGGTGGGAAAACTGCCACGCACCCACGGCTCAGCGCTTTTTACACGGGGCGAAACGCAGGTGATTGCCGTTGTTACTCTTGGCTCCTCTTCGGACGAGCAGAAAATCGAAGCACTTGCGGGCGAGACTTTCAAGTCTTTTATGCTCCATTACAATTTCCCGCCATTCTCGGTCGGTGAAGTAAGGCCCCTCAGAGGCCCGGGACGCCGGGAGATCGGTCATGGAGCGCTCGCGGAGCGCGCCATAAAGCCGTCTTTGCCTAAAAACGGCGAATTTCCTTACACCATCCGTGTGGTATCCGAGGTTCTGGAATCAAACGGATCGAGCTCAATGGCCACGGTCTGCGGCTCTTCTCTCGCCCTGATGGACGCAGGAGTGCCGGTCACGGACGCGGTGGCGGGCATAGCCATGGGGCTGGTCAAAGAAGGCGATGAGTTCATAATTCTTTCGGACATTCTGGGAGACGAGGACCATCTCGGGGACATGGATTTCAAAGTGACAGGAAGTGAGAGGGGCATCACCGCCTTCCAGATGGACGTAAAGATATCCGGAGTCAACCGGGAAATATTGAAAAAAGCTCTCGATCAGGCCAAAGCCGGGCGGCTTCATATCCTCGAAAAAATGAAGGAAGCAATCGTGGAACCCAGGTCTGAACTTTCACCTTATGCCCCAAGAGTTGTAACCATTCAGATCAATCCTGATAAAATCCGCGAGGTTATCGGCCCGGGAGGCAAGGTGATCCGCGCCATCGTCGCTGAAACGGGAGCCAAAATCGA
>JBEKQE010000102.1:0-18364 GCA_049520035.1 Syntrophobacteraceae bacterium
GCCGCCTTAAAATGAGCGTCACTTTTGAAATCTGTTCTCACAGGTTTTGCCCTCGGTGGATCGCCCAAGGACGGAAATCTCAGCCTTTTTGAAAGGTCCGGATGGAGTATATCGGCAACCCTGGCTTGTTCTGCCTTTTCGCGTTCGGTGAGGATAGGTTGCATACTTGGGAAGGACAACTTCGCCGTTGCTGCCGCGTCTCTTGTCACTGGTCTGTAAGTGGTCTTCTTGGTCTTTTCCATACTTGGGAAAAAAAACATGGTCATATCTTTCTCCTTTACCATTTTATAGCCCCCGCGTGCTTGCGGATGTCCAGGTCGGTTATTTCCAGGTCTTTCCAGGCGAACTTAGGAAATTGTACCTCTGAAACTTTGCTCGCAGCTTCGGCCCAGTATTCTTTGAGCGAGTTGAGATAGTTCTCCCGCGCCCGGAAGACATAATCCCGCCATGCAGTCGTATAGCGTTCGTAAGCCGCTTGGCAGGCGAAATCGGCGCTTTGCTCCTGCTCCTGGAGCTTGCCCAGGGTATCAGCTTCTCTCTTCCTCCAATCCTGAGAAAGCTCAAGCCGTTGTGCGAGGCGCTTTAAAAGCTGTTCGCGCTTTTCGATTTGTGCCTCGATCTCTTCGGCTTTAACCGAATCATCCAGAACTTTGCTCAGGTCTTGTCGAAGCGAGTTCAGCCTTCTTTGCTCATCACTGATTTCGGATTTGATGCTGAGTTCCTTTTCTTCAAACGGCCCGCAAAAATCCCTGACTGCCGCCTGTGCTTGTTTGGCGTTGTCTTGTTCATGGAGAAGCTCAAGCCGCGCTTTCTCAACTGGGTTGATGTTAGTTTTCATCGTTGTGGCCCCTGTTTTGTAGGAACATTTGAAGGCACACGAGGTCGAAGGTGCCCGATGTTGGGATCGTGCAGGGTATCGTCCTGTATGGGCAAGGTAACTCTGACCTTCTCATACTTCGCTTCCCCGCGTTCTGTTCTGTGTACGACTTTCTGAGTTTTGGTTACGGATTTCTTCATGATCGTTCTCCTTTTCCCCAGTTGGGGTGATCCGTATAAAAGTGTGGTTTGGGTTTTTCTTCCTCGACAATACCGAAAAGAGCTTTCTCGGCCTGTGCTTGCAAGCTGCCCGGCTCCGGTTGGATCTCTTCGCCTATACTGAATTGTTGCCGCTCCTGTTGCTGCGGCTTGCGCTCTACAGTTTTACTTTTTCTAGTTCTCATCGCTTGCCTTCTCTTTCGTCTGCCCAAAAGAGCTTCCCGCTGCCCCTTGTATAGGTTTGGACGTTGCTCTGCGGGTACCTTCGGCGTTGCTTCTCTGGGGTGACCCAATGCGGACCATTCGGTATCGGGTCTCCGTCTTCGTCGATCATACGGCCATACTGGTCAACGCGAAGTACTTCCATATTTCCCCTTTCTTTGTCGGTCGGCCCAAAAAAGCGGCCCATCATGTGCAGTGCTCGTTTGTTCGGGTCCTGTCTTATCCATGTTGTAGAAGTCCCAGGCGGCCACAAGAAAAGACAGCGCGGCAACTGCAGGATACTTTTCAATCTCCTTTCCGTCTGCAAGTTCGGGGGGGACTTGGAGCAAGGCTGCCGGAATCTTCGGGGTTGCAACAAGGTCCAGGGTGCTCCTGCCCATCGTTCGCCTTTCCTGAATCCTCCGTATGGCATAAGCGAAGCAATCCGCCGCGTTATTCCTCTTCAGCAAAGGCGGTGCGGATAGAGTAAATTCCGGGTGTCCCTTGCTTCTTTGCTCGCGGTTGAATGTGCTGAGGATCGCCATGTTTGTGTCAGATAAGGTATTGCCGTACCAATGCCGAACTTGGAGCCTGTTCGACAGGTCAAGGCATCGTCTAATAAGAATGTCGGTATCGTATTCCTCGATCTCGGCAAGGGTGTGAATTGCACGGCTGGAAAAACCGACATGTTGAAAGCGCTCTTGGGCTGCCAGCACGCCATAGCCGAAATTTCGGCCCAAAGGAAGCACAAGCCCGCCGGCGACTCTGGAAAGCTCAATCTGGCGGTTGCCCTCTTCGTACATATAGGACCCCATGAGCCACGGTGTCACTTTTTCGATATTCATGGTTGCCCCCTATGAACGCGACTAGCCCCCTTGCTGTCGCGTATTTTCGCTAAGGTTAAAGGCCACAATTAGCAAATAAACTCTCGGCCCCGTACTGCCGCGCCATGCACTCGTATGAAAATGAATGGCGTAGGTGGTCAGGTCCCAATCGAACATACACATACCTTTGGCTTCCACTCTCTTCGTCTATTTCGAGCTTCTTTGCCACATTGTGACAATGCTCTGCGAACTCACGGAGAACGTCGCACTCACGCGGCAAGGTGATCCGGCCATGCTGGATTTCGATGTGTGAGCTATCGAGTGATTCTGTCCGATTGCTAAAAACCGTCAGGTCATCGTCATTCCATTTGTGGCCGCTCTTCTGATGCTCACTGTAGTAACTCAAGAAGACTTTGCCCCGGTGCCGTTCGGCAAAGGCCCTGGCGTTCCGGGTCTCCGGCATGGCATCAACCACGCAACGGCTCACGTTGAAAACTCCCATAAGCCGGTCAAGCACTTCCCAGGCTTGATATTCGCCAATGTGAACGATCTTCCCGGCCCGGTTCCATTCGCGCTTGCCGATCACCACATGAAGAAATCGCCCCTGGTCAACTCCCATGCTGCAAGGCCCAGGATCGGATGAGGCATTCCCTTGGTCACCACAAAGGCCCAGGACCTCTTGAACGGTCAAGCGGTTTGTGGCCTCGACATAGGCCATGCCTAGCTTCAGGTTATAGAATTCCGTCAGGTTGCTTGTGGTTCGGTACTGGTGCAGAATGTCGGCAGGGTCAACGTAATGAGAAAAAAGCTGGCTGTAGTGGTAGCCGCGTTTTTCGGTCACTCCCGGATGCTTTGCAACCCACTCCCCCATGGACGGGTTAAGCTCGCCCTGGCAATGCTGGCAGGCCCGGATAATGCGGCCCCCTACTTCGAGTAAGCACTTCGGGAAAGTATCCTCTAAACAGGTATATTCCCCGCAGGCAGGGCATTTCAAAAGCCAATAGCGCTGATCGGTCTCCTGGAAGGCTTTATCAATCCCGTAGTCGGGCAGAGTAGGGTTACTGAGCCGCAGGACCTCTTTAAATTCGCTGTGGCTCATCCTCTCCATCGCCATGTCAATGCTGGCGGGTGAGGCTTCGTCCATTTCGTCCAGAACGATCATTCTGACCGGCACTGACTTCAAACCCACGCGGCTTTTCATCCCTCGTAGATACAGAATGCAATTCCAAATCTGTTTTATGTTCGCGCTGTCCGTATTCCGTACCCACTTCCCCAGGGTATCCGGGTTATCCTCGATAAGTGGGTCTATGCGGCCCTTGCTGAATTCGGTCACATCGGTGCGGGAAGGGAATAGGTATAGAATGCCTCGGAAGCCCCGATATCGTGCCGCGTACATGGTTTTAAGCATGCCCTTTGTGGTCAGGCACATTTGCGCCGCTTTGATCTCGGTCATGTCCGGGTGATTGTCTGCATACGGCGTTATCAGGTACTCGTGACGCTCGAAGGTAAAAGGCTTGCCGTCCAGAATAATCGGCGTCGATACGGCCCACTGGCCCAAAGAGCCGCAAGCTTTACCGTCATCCCGGCTAAACCTCTGCTCAATTGAGGTCGAGAGCTGATCGAATAGCATTCGCTTGCGTGAGCCGACGAATAATTTCGTCCCTTGCGTCTGGTGCAACATTGCCGATTATCTCCAATACCTCGGATTGAAATTGCTGAACGGCCTGCATGTCATAAAGAGCCTGGAAAATCTCAAGTTGTAATTTCAACTGCCCCCGAATCTCCCGCATAGCGTTTAAGGCGAGTTCACGCGGGTCCTTAAACTTGTACTCTGTGATTTCCTCGGCATCTTCGCCCCTGCCTATCTTGACCTTGCGGACTTGGGTTTCAAGAATCTGCAATGCCTCATCGTCGCCCCTGTTCCAGCGCATAAGAAGGTCAAGCAACTCGTTTGCATCCCGGTTAATCTTCTGAAGCTGGCCTATAGTGTCGAGTTCCGTCCTGACAATCTCCCCGGCGCTCCTGATCGTGATGTCTTTTGAGACCGCAATGTTTAGCGCCTTTATCCGGCCCGATACGGTTGACTTGCTCACTCCAAGGTGTTTGGCAATCTCCGTACCCGTCATTCCACGTCTAAGTAGCTGTTTTAACTCAATGTCTGTGAATTTTTGCACTGGCAAGCTTCAAACTCCTATTGAACTTGTTCGGAAAATGACCGAACTGTTCGATATGTTTCCATCGACACCGGCCCCTGAAGGCACACAAACCGCTTGCGGATCTCGTAGGCAAACTTCGATAGAAGGGAATATGTCATCAATTCGCCGCCCGCCCGGTTGCCACAAAACAAGAATGGACAACGATATCTGACGCTGAAGGCTGAAATGGACTGAATTACTGCGGCCGATTTCATGTGGCTGCGGTATCTGCCAAAGATGATGTCTTGAAGAGGAAACTCACAGATGATGCTGAACATTTCGAAATTTCTGGCCCTGGCGAGTTCCTTTTCGAAGCGGCTGCGCTCCTGGCTTAGACATGAAACCAAATCATCCATGGTTTTCCTCTCCAGGCTGATCCTGTCAGTAAACCCGGCAAGGCTATAATCCCCACAACCCAGAGTACCAACTTCACAGACAACATCAGGGAAGCGTGAGAAAGAATAGGGTGCCTGTTCTCTTGAGTCTTGGACAATCCTGAGTTTGAAATCAGACGATCTCATTCGAACGATCTCGCCTTCCAGTATGTGTTTAGCGCGTCTGGGCAAGACACAGTGTAAAGTCTGCCTTGAACACAGTGAGTCTCAATAACCCCAAGCTTGCGCATTGCGGCCCTGTGCTTGAAGACTTTCCGAACAGACACTCCCAGAAAAGCCGCAAAGTCCGAAAAGTTGATTAGAATACGTTTGTTCACTTGCTGCATTCCTATTTCCTGCCTATCAACGCACCTGATGTTGTATCAGGTATCTACCTTATGCAGAGCCAATCTACAGACCATTTGTGACATGAAGTGTCATCTTTTCCGGTAATGGTTTTCGATGAATACGAAAATATCTTCCTGCTTAAACCTGACCATATCCTTCTTGCGCTTCTCGCCGATCCCAGGACACGGTATGCGGACGCATGGCAACACCCCGGTACTCGCCGCCTTGTAAATCCAAGGGAGGCTGCATTTGAGCATCTTCTTTACTTCTGCCGGGGTTAAGAGTTGCATCTTAGAACCGTCCACATTCAATGAGGCCCATTGCTGGCGCTTGTAATGCTCCCTTGGTCATTTTGTCCCTGGCTTTCCCGGCCCCGGTTTTCCGTTGCCTGCCCCCAATGAGCCTTCCGGCCCGGCAGGGTGTACCAGGGGGGGAGAACCGGACCCGTGGCCATATCGCAGGGGTAAAACTCGCTCTAAAAAGTGCCGTCCATTTTTCACAAAACACTGGTTTCATTTTCCATTTCTTTTTCTCGAAATTCAGGACAATCAATTTCCAGGTTTGGAAATCTCGACCTGTTTTCATCAGGTGGAGTAGAGATACAACGGCCCTGGAAGCCCGGATTAGTCTGATTCGGCTCGAAATTGGCGCATAGTCCACAGGTTGCAGACAGTACCGACAGTACCGATACAGACCGATTTTTCAGGTTATTTTTTTGAAAATTTTCCTCGGGAGAAAAAACCCGAAAATTTGGTCTGTCTGGTACTGTAAGTACTGTATTTTTGAATCCGATACCCTTCCATCCCTTCTCTGCTTTTGCGCCTACCCTGCAATCTTTAATGCCGCGTTCCATGAGAATAGACTTGAAGTTTCGGGTACTAACTGGCTCTTCATCGTTTTTAGAGCACCAAATTTCGTATGCGCTGCGAAGTTCGGCTTTTGTGCATTTCGCCAATGGATTAACGATGCAGCAATCAGAAATGAATCCGCCGATTATGTCAGAGTCGGCCCGGTAATCATCGGTCGCCCGCTCCACCTCTTCCGGCTTTTCAAGTCCTTCTTCCTGCCAGAGTAAGCAGCCCTCGACAGCCCATTTTAGAATTCCTGACCACTCCTGCCTGAGTCGTTCGAGCATAACTGTTCGGGGTATTTGTTCGGACTTCGGAATGATGACTTCGAAGGGCACTAGATGAATCCGGTTCCAGATCGCATTATCGCCGCCCCGGATTATCGGCCTATGATTGGTGCTGAGGAAGATTTTGAATTCCGGGGTGAACTCAAACCATTCCTGATGTAGAAAACGGGCAGATACCTTGTCACCACCAGTAAGTCGTTTTATCAGGGACTCGGCAAGTTTTTGTCCACGTTCCCCTTCTGAAGCTGTAACCAGGCGTGCGCCTTTGAGTCTGGCGATATCGTTGGGGATACTCTCGTTACGCTTTATCATAAGGGTGTCGATTGGGGTTTCTTGAGCATAATCTCCAAGCATCCCGCCGATAGTTGCCGTGAAAATGGTTTTCCCGTTGTCCCCGATTCCATAGGCAACCGGGAGACATTTTTCCCGCGTGTCCCCAGTGAGGCTGTAACCTGTGAACTTTTGAAGATATTTAATCAACCCTGAGCTTCCGGCCATTGTCCGGTCTAAAAAGCTGAACCATAATTCGGGAGGTATGCAGGTCAGGTCGCAATTAACGGGCGCAATTTTGCTAATCATATCTTCGCGCCGATGGTGGTAAAAATCGCCGGTTCGTAAGTTAATAGTCCCATTGAGCACATTGAAAAGCCAAGGGTTTGTATCTAGCCGGTTTCCAGTAATTGCAATCGAATGCTCAGTCTGAGCGAGTGATAGCATTGCCTGAATCCGGCCTGATGACTCTGAGGTCCTGGCGTGTTTAGATGCTGCCTTCCTTACATCGTCATCCTCGATCTTTGAGGCTTCGGAGTACATTTGACGGACGGTTTCTTTTGCAAGCTGATAAATTCGGTTAGTCTCGTCTATCTCCCACTTCTTGCCGTTCCAAATCAGCCATTTGCCCCAGGTATGGCAGAAACGGACGTTCTCGCTATGTTGTGCCGCGAATCGCTCAGCATTGCCGAAATCGGTAAAAGGAAAAGATTTTGATGAGTACATGGCGGTATCGGCTTTTTTTGAGCCGTTTTTCTTGCAAGCCTTTTCGATATGGCGGTCGAGCCACTTCGGTTTGCTTCGGTGTTCCTTTCGCCATTTGATTCCAATGGGCTGATCTTCGAAGATTTTGAATATGTCGGACCTTCTTATGTCAGCTTTTACCAAGGCATTTACGACTGACATAAGTCCGTTAGAACGGGTTCCTTTGCCGGGATCATATACGATGAGAGCTTTAATCCTGTCATCGACAGGAAGATTTTGCACATTACCGTCCCACTGGAAGCTGCCCTTATAAGAACCTTCACAGGCTTCAGAGTTCCCGCCATTGTTTCCGTTCCAATGTGGAAAGTATTGGCTGACGATTTCTTTCAATTCCGCGTCGCGTTCTTCAATAGTCCTATACATTTAGAACTTGTCCTGTGATGGTGAAGTACCGCTTCCTATCGTAAACTTCTATCTTCAATCGTTCGTCTTTGCCCCCGCCTTCAGATACGTATTCAGGCAATGAGCCTTTTACGATAATTTTTACGCCTCTCTGAGATGGTGATACTTCAGTATAAGATTTGAGCTTTTCAATAATGCTCATAGCAAATGGGCTTATCTCGCCGGTTGCAGCATCGCGGCAGTCATCTAAGTCCACGCCTGCGTATGGATCGGAAGGCGAAAAAACGAATCCTATTCCTGCTATTTGGTCCGGAAACTTTTGAAAGTTTTCAAGCGCCTTCTCATAGGTGCCCCAGTCGGAAGGCTTCGAATGACTTGCTTTGTATGGTTTCCCTGGTTTAAAGATTTTTGGATTCAGCAGGGGTTTGGTCCATTTCCCCAATTCCTCATCAAAGAACCAGTACCAGTTTACCCACTGTGAAAGGCACTTTAGCTCATCGGGAATGTTCTCGACTATCAAGTTAACGGGTCCGGGTGATTTCATCTGACTAGACATTGCTCATTACCCCGGCAAGTTCCGGCCACGCGATTTGCTCAGGTCGCAGTCCTAAAGCCTTTGCCAATCTGTGTCTTTCATCGTCACGGGGCGCAACGTATCCGTTCTCAATCATCGAGATTCGTGACTGGTGGATTCCCGTTTTCAACCGAAGGTCCAGTTGTGTCAGCCGTCGTTGAAACCTCGCTTCGAGCAAAGTCATGATTTTTTCCTCCATAAAAAGCGAAAGGGCCAAAACCGTTTAGGTCATGGCCCTTCTTTAAAGAATATTTTTTACGGTGTCACGGAAGGTTAGTTTCCGAAACTATCCTTCCATAAACTGATCGTCATGGATAAGTCATATCAAGATGTCCTCCGTTTACAAACTCCTTATATTTGTGAAGGAAATGGCTGACTCTTCGCTCAGCGCTTTCTGGATTCGGTTCTTTGGCGTCTTCATCTGCATCAGGCATTTCCAGTTGGTCTTGAAACTCACCAGGAAATAATTTTTTGGCAATGTCTCGGTTCGACATACCTTTTTCTTTGAGTAAGCCGACTGTCAGAATTCGCTCGTAGTCAACCTTCCTTTTACTTCGCTTCAACTCGATGTCTGGATTGCTAAGCTGTTGGTCGATAAAAGTACAGATCCATTCTTTTAAAGCCGTTTTTGAATTGACTCTGGCAAGGTCGATGTCAATCGACAAGGTTGTGGAGGATCGCTCGGAACCTGGATTCGGTAAATCAACGAGCACTGAACAAGTCTTGAGACTCATGAGTGAACAAAGGATTTCATTGTTGTTGTAAATATCATTGAATTCTAAGTTTGGGTCTATCCAGTATGAAAGCCCAAACCTCTCAAAACCCATATCCGGCTCTTTCTTACCAAATGCCCTAAAGAGTTCAATCGAAGCGTGCCTTTCGCCTTCGTTGAACCACGTTTTTGAGTCACCTGTGAATGTCGGATGAAGCAGAGCCTCTGAGCTGTGTATTAACACCCTGGTAACATGATCCTCTTCATCCGGTTCATTCGGGAACACTTCAGTTCTTTGGTTCCATGCTTCTCGATAAGCTGGATCGCGTCTAAGGAATTCCCACCTGATACGCAACCATTCCTTTTCTGATTCAGAAATAAACATTCGGCGCTCCTGCAAGCGCCCTGCGGGGTGATCCAGAGGAAAGCCGTGCAGGTTCCGGCCTTATCGGGTGGCCACCCTATCCTCTGGAAAGTTGTGACAGTTTGTGACAGTCACCATTTTTTTTGCGTCTATCCTTTATTTTGTTTATACCACAAAACCCGCATGGATGCTATCTTTTCAACTTTATCAACACCTTATAAATCGGTCCGGCACTGCCTTGGGAGCAGGGGGCCGTAGGTTCAAATCCTATCGCCCCGATTGAAACTTTCTATCTTTCTGCCAGTTATTGGAGCGATGTTCACTTTTTTGGTGTCCCGCAGTTTTAGTTTTCCCGGTCAGTGTCTAACCGTCCAAAAGCTTTTGGTTCACAATTTCCAGATACCTCAGCTCGTAGCAGGTAATTGACAGGTGTTAGCATTTGTGCTAACATATGCCACATTCACGCGCTATGGGCAATGGCCTCTTTGAATTGAGGCCGCGCGGCAAGGAAGGTGTCGGGCGGGTGTTTTATTGTTTCGTGGTAAAAAAGCGCATAGTGATACTCCACGCTTTTGTGAAGAAAACGCAACGCACACCGAAACAGGAGTTGAACATCGCCCGGAAAAGAATGAAGGAGGTTCAAAATGGCTGAACAATCTGAACTGAAATACGAGCCTGTCGCTCATGACCATGAAGCATTCCTCAAGAAGGCCCGGAAACGGAAGGGATTTAGTGAAAAATATGAAGAACTGGGGGATGAGTACGACCTCATTAAGCAGATGCTTTCGGCCCGTGCCAGGTCTGGTCTTACGCAGGAAGCCGTGGCAGAGTCAATGGGTACGACCAAAAGCGCGGTCTCTCGACTTGAATCTGGTGGAAAGCATACTCCTTCCCTGGCTAGCCTCAAAAAATATGCTCACGCTGTTGGTTGCCGGTTGGAGATCCGGCTGCTTGAGGAAAGGGTTTGATGATAGAGGAGAACTACGGTGTTACGCGGTCCCCGCTACGGGCCCCTTAGGCGCATCCTCCCTATAAAAAACCCTATACTTTTCGCATAGCAGAAAGCTCATCAGCCAAACAAGGCAGCTGATTTAACTCCCGCAGCCACTACCATAATCGATTTTGCTGCTATGCGACATCACGCATGGGTTTCACTTCTTCCTCGATTTTCCCACCCAACCGATCCTCTTCGGTATCAAGGTCATAGGATACCTGAAGGTTAAGCCAAAGCTTGGCGGTAGTCCCAAAGAACCGGGCCAGGCGTAGAGCCGTGTCCGCTGTAATGCTCCTTCTCCCTTTGAGTATAGCGCCAATCCTGGTCTTGGGCACATTTAGCTCTCTGGCCAGCCGGTAAGGTGTTATCCCCATAGGTTTCAGGAAATCCTCAAGCAAAATCTCACCCGGATGAACCGGCGGCATCTTTTCTTCGTGGTTATTCACATCATCCTCCGTTTCAGTGATAGTCGGTGATCTCCACCTCAGAAGCTTGGCCGTCACGCCACTCAAAACAGATTCGCCACTGATCGTTGATCCGTATACTCCACTGTCCTTCACGGTCCCCGCTCAATTTCTCCAGCCGATTTGCAGGGGGTATCCGCAGATCGTGCAATTCATCGGCACTGTCGAGATACCTCAATTTCCGAAATGCGATTTTTTGGATGTCGTTCGGGAGCTTGGCTGAAAAGCGTCTCTGGAAAACCTTTTCTGCCTCTTTATCCCTAAAAGAACGGATCAATACGTCCCCTCTCTCCAGTCGATAGTAACGCCAAACGTAACCATTGTAAACCCAAATCGGTGCCCACACCGAGACCGAATTGCACGGGCGACAGTCGAACGGCCTGGGGACTACTTTCTCGATTCACAAATTTTTCTTATCCGTGAGTTCCACTTCAATTCCGGAAGCCTTTTGATCTCGTACCAGGCTTATCTCTATGCAGGTTCAACTCCTTCGTCCTGTGTTGCACTCGTCGTGCACCTGCCCGAAAACCATCGCCCCGTGAATATCAGTGCGAGATCGATTCTCGCCGCTCCTTTTCGGTGGTCCGCAAGTGGTCCGATAGCCAAAATTTGCCGCTTAAGCGGGCGGAACGACTACAAAATATTCCAGTCTTAGAGGTTCAAATCCTCTCGCCCCGATTTTTTATCCGCGTAAGATATTTCTGCTTCGGCCAGGAAAAAATCGATTCCGTTTTGGTAGGCATGGTGACGCCGCTTGAAGTGGAATGGAACGTTCCTTTTTTGTCCGTCCTCCCCATCGCCGCTGAACTTGCCCGCAACACCACCCTTCAGATCAAACGTCTAAATATTCTGGAAGTGGTCTGTACCGGTTGCGGCGAGTGCGTTGCGCACAGCGAATCAGGCCCATTCGATAATTGACGGCAAGTCCAGGGTAGATCGTGATCTCTGTATTCTTTGCGGCTACTGTGCTCCTTACCGTGAAAGATTTGCGGTCCGATTTGTATAGGTCCTGAAAGACTCTCAGGACATTCCCTGATTATCGCATCCTCCTGTGAGAAGGTCGACGATTTCATCCGGGGTCAATTCCACTTCTTTTTTCTGTTCTTGTTCATTTTTTCTGATTGTTTTGCGGGCCATGACGGGTCTCCTTTTCTTGAGAACAACTCTTTGTTGATGGCCGTTCTCTTTTGGCGCGCAAAATAACCATTCGTCTCACTATGTCAATTGCCCCCATCAGTGATCCAGCACTAAATTATTTCCAGGACTTCTCGACTCAAAATCCAAATTCTGAGCGCAACTGAGCAACCACCCCTTGAGGCATCCGATAGAAATCCGGCTCCGTTTAGTGTATGTTTACCGGCGTGCTATTTTTTCAGCCCGGCACAGATGTGTCGCACGCGAGAGGCGGCCCGAAAAATGTCTGCCGAAAGGGACTCTAAACCGAGAATCTTTAAAATCGACCCTGCGCAGATCAGTGCAGAGGCGATTTGCGATGCGGCCTCCATCTTAAGGTCGGGGGGGCTTGTTTTATACCCGACCGAGACATTCTATGCGCTGGGTGCGATACCGGGGATTGCAGAAGCAGTGGAGAGGGTTTATGAAATAAAGGGCAGAGACCCCGGGAAACCGCTGCCGCTTATCGCCTCGGACCTTCAGGCCGTCCTGAGCGCCGCATCCGGGTGGCCCGAATCGGCCGAGGCGCTGGCGCGCATCTTCTGGCCCGGTCCATTGAGCATCGTCATTCCCGCCGTTGCGTCTCTGCCTGCCGCCCTGCACGCAGGAGCCGGCAAAATCGCCATCCGCATCTCTTCTCATCCGGTTGCCTCGCTGCTGGCGCATGCCTCTGGAGGGCTTATCGTTTCAACCAGCGCAAACAAGGCTGGAGAGTCTCCTCCAAGAAGTCCCGGCGATATCTCCCCTGAGTTGCTCCTATCGGTTGACGCGTTACTGGACGCGGGGAATTTGCCTGGCGGTTTGCCTTCGGCTATAGTAGATGTTAGCGTTGAGCCGGCTGCGCTGATAAGGGCGGGCAAAATCGCCTGGAAAGATATTCAACGGACGCTTGAACGGAAATCGGAGACCGGAAACCGGGAAACCGGGAAAGACCGATATCCACGCCCCGTGTGGTGTGGAGATTGACATCCGATATGTCGTGGAGTTCGAGAAGAATCGAGAAGTGCTCATACTGATTGCGTTTTCTGTAATATTATTGATCCTGACAGGCGCCTTTGCAGCCTCTCGCCGCTGGAAAAGGCTGGAGGCCGCCAATACCCGCATTGTGCTCTCCGGCGGTGGAACGGGCGGCCATGTCAACCCGGCGCTGGCCATCGCAGAGGGCATTAAATCACGTGAGCCCGAAGCACGCTTTCTTTACATCGGTGTAAAAAATAAAGCCGAAAGTGTAATCGTTAACAGAGCGGGATATGAGCTTCGTTTTGTCTTCTCCGAGGGATATCCGGGCATTGGTCCGTCTTTTCGAACTTTGCGGTTTCTCTTTAAGCTCGGCTTCGGAATCGTTCAATCCATCATTATTCTGATCGAGTTCGCTCCAAAGTGGATAATTGCGACCGGCGGGTATGTCAGCGCGCCCGTCATTATCGCTGCAATTGTATTGAAAAAGCTGAAAATCGCGCGGGTGCGGATTTTTCTGCACGAGCAGAACAGCATTCCCGGCCAAATGAACGCATTAATGGGAAGGTGGGTTGACAAGGTCCTGCTTACGTTTCCCCAGACCCTTTCTTTTTTCCCGAACGCAACGGTTGTAGGCTATCCTATACGCCACTCGATAGTTCATATCCCACCGGAGCAGGCCAGAGCGAGGCTCTCCTTCGAAATCCCTCAGGGCCGGGATGTGATATTCGCTTTTGGAGGGTCCCAGGGAGCGCGCACAATAAATCGTGCAATAGTCGATGCGCTTCCTTTCCTTCTCCCGCACAGGGACAGGCTGTTCATAATACACGGCAGCGGCCTCGCCGGCTCTGTTGAATACGATGCGGCGGCGGACACCGAACAGCGGATCGCAAAAACTCTGTCCCCGGAACAAAGGGCTTTGCTGGCCGAGTTATATTACAGGGAGGACTATTTTCACAATATCGCCGAGATTTACTCGGTAAGTTCGCTAATCGTTTGTAGAAGCGGTGCGGGAAGCCTCAACGAGATTTCACGCATCGGAAAACCCGCTCTGCTGATCCCAAAAGTCAATCTGCCAGGCGATCACCAGGTGATGAACGCCCGAGTCATGAAAAGCGCCGGGGCCGCCGAAGTACTGTTCGAAGACACAGTTATGGAGAACGGAGAACTGCTGGAGAAGCTGGATGGGCGAGTCCTGGCGCAAAAGATTTTATCACTGATTCAAAACGCTGCGCTGCTGGAGCTGATGGGTGAAAGGAGCAGGGATTTTCTGAGGCGAAAGGCCATCGAGCGGATATTGAGCGAAATCTATGGAGATATGCGCTTCATGGATGGCAACGGCCAGCAGGCAACACCCTTCAGAAACCTGGCGCGAAACACCCAGATCCTCAACATGCTTTCCACTGCGTATAGCTTTTCCGGGCGCAAGTTCGACCCCGCTTCGGTGGTGGACGACCCGGACGACCTTGCCTATTACCGCCACAGGGCGGCGGGGCTGCTCAGCCGAAGAGGCTGGCAGGACCGCAACCTGGGTGTCAAACTGATCGGTCTTACAAGGTACAGGGAAAAAATCCCGACCCTGCTTAAAATGCTCTCCGACAGGACCCCGGTAAGCAAAATAAAAAAACTTTTCGGAGGAGATTTCGAGCAAGTCGGGTTTATTCGCAGAAACATCGTCCAGGCACTTCAAGTTATGAACCATTTCGACTCCGATGTTGAAAAACATTTGCTTGCCGCCCTTGAGGATCCTTATTTCGAAGTGCGCGCCCAGGCTTGCCGCAGCGCCGCTCATTTTGGCCTGTTTGCGGCGGGGAAAAAGTTATGGATAAACGGGATTGTCGAGCGCCTTGAAGATGATTGTTTCGAGGTTGTAATCGAGGCAGCCAGGGCTCTGGGCGAGATAGGAACAGATTGGGAAGCGGCAGAGGCGCTCCTTTCCATGAATGAATCGCACTACTGGCAGGTGCGCAACGCGGCATTGTACGGCCTGAAGCGAATGATCGAACGGGGGGTGGTCAAAGCCTCTGAGGATCTGCTCTCCAAAACCTCGTCTTTCATCCTGACCTCGACGGATTTCAGGCCGCGTTTCGAGATAAAGGAAACATACGGGGCAATCCGGAAGTGTGCAAAAGAGTGCAAATCCGAGCGCCGTTTGCCTGGTACAGCCGCTTTATCAGACCGTGTCTCCAGGAAAAATCAATGATTTACGCACTCTGCAATTTTCTCCTCCCGCTTTCCGAGAGTTTTTCATTCTGCCGGCTCGTGAACTACATCAGCTTCAGGGCCATAATGTCGGCGCTTACGGCAGTCATACTCATTTTCATTTTCAGCAGGCATTTTATTCTATTTATCCATAGGCTCAGCTTTCTGGAACAGGTCCGCGAAACCGGAGTTCATTCAGCGTTCGACAAGAGCGGCACTCCGACAATGGGCGGAGTTCTCATAATCGGGGCCGTACTCGTTTCGATGGCTATCTGGGGCAACTGGCGCAGCCCCTTCATGCTTTGCTCCGTTGCGGGGATGGTCTGGTTCGGACTGCTCGGTCTTTGGGACGACGTGTCCAAGGTGCGGTTGAGAAGCGGGGACAGGGGACTTTCAGAACGCAGCAAGCTCTTTTTGCAGGGGTTTTTCAGCCTTGTTTTCGCCTGGATTTGTGTCGGGCCTTACGCGCCCCTTGGAAGCGCGCTTGCAACGAAAGTCTGCGTTCCATTTTACAAATACCCGCTTACCGACATTGGACCATGGCTCTACGGCCTGTTCATCTTCCTGTTCGTTATCTTTGTTTCCAATGCCGTGAACATAACCGACGGTCTCGATGGTCTTGCCATTACGCCCTCGATTTTCGTAGTGGCCGTGCTGGGCATCTTCGCCTACGTTGAGGGCAACCGGATTTACTCGAGTTATCTCTACTACCCATTTTTGCGCGGCGCCGGAGAGCTTACAATCTTCGGGGCAGCATTCGTAGGCGCCGGCCTGGGGTTTCTGTGGTATAATGCTTACCCTGCCCAGATCTTTATGGGAGACACGGGTTCGCTTGCCATCGGAGGCACAATGGCAGTGATGTCGGTCCTTTTGAAGCAAGAGATGCTTTTCCCCCTGTTGGGCGCCCTGTTCATCGCCGAAGCAGTCAGCAGCCAGGTGCAGGACAAAATAGGCGTAAAGTGGATCGGACGGCGGATTTTTTTCCGCGCCCCTCTGCACCATAACCTGCAGCACAAGGGGCTGGCCGAAACCAAAGTCGTGATAAGGCTTTGGATCGTTGCAGGAATTCTTGCTCTCATTTCTCTTGCCACTCTTAAACTGCGATAATTTCTTCCAGCCGCTGCAAAACGCAATGTCTGGAGAAGGGGAAATGAGCACCGTGGCTTTTCGCGTCATAAGCGAGGCTCTCAGGAACTGCTGTTCGGGTGTCAGAGCATTCCTGTTTCCCCGGTTGTCTCCTGGTTCAAACAGGAAAAGAGGGGCAGTGCGCGATATTAATTTGGACCTTTCGGACAAGACCACATTTTTCGCCTGGCAGCGAAATCACATGGCAAACGAGCGCACATTTCTATCGTGGTGCCGTACCGGGATTGCGCTAATAGGGTTTGGTTTCCTTATCGAGCGGTTTGACGTTGTGATCCGGGAAATGAGGTTTGTTGCACTGCCCGGCGTTATCGAACAGTTGAGAGACGTGCCAAGCGCGCGCTATTTGGGAATGGTTACTCTGGGCCTGGGAGTGGTGATCATAGTTCTTGCCGGCTGGCGCTTTTACTACGTCCGGAAACTCATTAACACTGGAGAGCGCAGCTTTTCCGCAGTGCCGGACACAATCCTGCTAAGCGCTGTTTTGCTTACGGTTGCGTCAGCCTTCGTTTTTTTCGCTTTCTATTTTTAGTGCCCGCATCTAATGGTTGCCATCGGCCGCAATGATCTATCAGGTCAAGGGTGGAACAAGGGGGGAGGCAATGAACGTTCTTATCGCAGGCGCGGGAGCGCTTGGCAGTTTGATCGGGGCGCGGCTCTCGAAGACGCGCGCATCCATTTCGCTTTTCAGCACAAACCGCGAGCACATGGAGGCTATTCGGCAGGGCGGGCTCGATATCGAGGAGCTTGATGGAACTGTACGCAACTATCGGCTTACGACCTGTTTCGAGGCTGACAAACTCCCGCGCAACCCTGATCTCGTGCTTGTCCTGGTGAAGACATATGCTACGCAAAGGGCTCTATCGCTCGTGCATGGGGTCTGTTCGGCCTCCACTGTTTTTTTAACCCTCCAGAACGGAATAGGAAACTGGGAGCGGATAGCCGAAATCACAGGCAAGGAGGCCGTCCTTGCGGGCAGCACCGCTCAGGGGTCAACTTTGCTCGGACCGGGCTTAATACGTCACGGCGGCAACGGGCCCACCTATATCGGCGAACCTGGCGGGCCCACATCCGAAAGGGTCAGGCGGTCAGTGGAATTATTCCGGGAAGCCGGACTGGTGGCGGAACCGAGCGGCGAGGTGGAGAGGCTTATCTGGGAAAAGCTCGTCGTAAACGTCGGGATAAACGCGATCACCGGCCTGACCGGCATACGAAACGGCTTCATAGCGGAGATGCAGGAGGCGATGGAGCTGTGCCGCTCTGCGGTCGAGGAAGCAATAATGGTGGCCGGGTCGAAAGGTTTTCCTATCGGCATGGAGATGGTCCAACGGGTAATCGCAGTCGCCAGGGCTACTGCCCGCAACCGCTCGTCGATGGGTCAGGACGTAGATAAGAAAAAGAAAACCGAGATCGATGCAATAAACGGGGCAGTGGTGCGCTTCGGGAAGGAGGCGGGAATTCCGACCCCGGTCAACCGGACGCTCACATTACTGATGAAGGTGCTCGAAGCCCAATACACCGGCCCAAGGACGCCGTAGTGGGCTCGGGGAGCCGCCACAGGCGCGATTGGCAGACGCCGCGAGCCGGGATATGACATGAAATGACATGGAATGGCAGGGATTAAGACTCCTCGTATGACAGACTTATATAATACCCTGCTCGAAAAAAATGCGCCTGTCATGATAAGAGCGGCGACCGTGCGTGCAGCCATGCAGAACGCACAGACATTAAATCATTGCTTCACAAAGTGAAGCAATACTTGCTGGCCTCCCTTAGCGAAGTGCTAGCGCGTAGCGCGGAGGCCGACCGCTCATTCTCGACAGCCCACCCACCCGCGAGACGGGGCGGGAGCGGGAGGCCTTATTATATATAGTCCCATCAATCTTGGGGGGACTGATTCGGCTTTTGGCCGGAGTTTTCAGGCATCAACCAACCGGGCAGGCGCCATGCCGCTCGAGTAAAAAAGGAGAGAGCCAAATGAGCAAAAGAGTGACCGTTCCCGAGATCATTGCTGCCAAAGGCAAGCGTAAACTGACCGAGCTTACCGCATACGATTACCCTACCGCGTTATGGGCGGATAAGAGCGGAGTCGATATGCTGCTTGTCGGCGACTCGCTTGCGATGGTCGTTTTGGGCCAGCAGGACACACTTTCAGTCGGAATGACTGAAATGCTCCATCACACCCTGGCGGTCAGCAGGGGGGCAAACCGGGCCTTAGTAATCGGCGATATGCCTTTCATGTCTTATCAGGCGAGCGTGGAACAAGCCCTCATAAATGCCGGCCGTTTTATG